>JAVHVB010000470.1:0-4834 GCA_032160775.1 Pseudonocardiales bacterium
ACGTCGCGATCGGCGGGCTCGCGGCCCAGCCGACCGTCGCGTCCGTCATCGCCGGCGCGACTTCGCGCGAGCAGGTCGCGGCGAACGTGGCGGCGGGCCGGTGGCAGCCCACCGCGGCCGATCTCGCGACGCTGGACGAGCTCACGTCCTGACGCCGCGCCCCGTCAACGACATCGTCCGCCCTTCGCGGTGCTGCGGCACCGGAAGGGCGGACGGCGTGCGTGCAGGGGTCAGAGCACCTCGACCGGCGGCAAGCCGAACATGGTCGGGGCGTTCTGGACGTGCGCGCGGATGTCCTCGCGCGTGCCGTCCGCCGAGTCGACCCAGCCGAAGAGCGGCTCGTCGACTTCGGGGTTCACGAAGTACATGATCGACTGCCGGTCGTCGAGGCCGTGGTTGCGCACCTGGTGGTACAGCGGCTCGATCTTGCCGCCGGACAGCGCCGTCAGCACCGAGCCGGGCATGATCACGACCTCGTCGGCGGCCGGCCGCATCGGCTTGACCTCGTCGTTGGTGTAGATCTCGAGCCCGGGCGCCGTGGCGTGCAGCACGGTCACCATGTGGCCGTCCTCGTGCTTGTCCTGCAGCAGGTCGCGCCCGGCCGGCGCCGGCAGGCAGTAGTTGATCTGCAGGTAGGACGCCTTCTCGAACTCGGGCGCCGCGTCGACGCCGAAGGTGCGCGCGACCTCGTCGAGGATCGCTTCCACGAGCGGGGCGAGCGAGTCCCGCCAGTCGAGGAACGCGCCGGTGAGATCGGCGATGCCCTCGGCGGCGGGGATGAGGTCGAGCCGGCTCGACCACACGGTGAAGCACTCGTTCATGTCCGGCCGGTCCGGCGAGACCGAGTACTCGATGCCGAACGGCCGGTAGCCGTAGTTGTGGTCGGTGCTGCCGTGCACGTTCTTCTCGTCCAGCGGACGCTCGAAGAAGCGCACCGCCGTGGAGATCGCGTTGTGCAGCTTGCCGGCATCCAGCTCGCTGAGCTTCACGACGGCGTAGCCGCGGTCGAGGATGTCGTGCGCAGCCTGATGGACCGCGGACAGAGCAGTGGAGGTCACAAGGATCCTTCCCTGTGGGGATCGGATGGACTGGCCCGGACGATGCGTCCGGGGTGATACCGGTGGTGCGAGAGGGGCCACAGCCCCGGCACACCATACAGACCGATTGGCGGCCGACCGGCCGGATCCAAGGTCATTTCCCAGGTCGGGACGAAGGTGGGGACCAAAGGCCCCCGTCCGATCAGGCGTGCGCGGCGCCCTGTTCGCCGGTCGGCTCGGCGAGCCGGCTGTGCAACTCGAAGGTGGAGTCCAGGCCGTAGGCGCGCTCGACCACGATCGGCGCGTCGTTCGCGCGGTAGATCCAGATCGCGTCCGGGCTGAGCCGCGGACGGTCGGCGAGGGCGAAGCGGGCGCTGCGCTGCCCGTCGGGCCCGATCATCGTCAAGATGTCGCCGACCTGGAGCGTATGGATCATCAATCTCATCAGCTCGCTTAACGACCCTGATTCGGCGGGCGTTACGCGCGAAGGAAGGCGAACTCGTCGACGAGCCGGTCGACGGCCGCACGCAGCGCGCCCACGTCCGGGCCGTGCCGGAGCACTTCCCGGGACACGGCGGGCAGGACGGAGGGCAGCGCCGCGCCGAAGACGCGCCGCACATCGTCGGCGGAGCCACCCTGCGCGCCGACGCCCGGCGCCAGGATCGGCCCGTTCAGCGCGTCGACGTCGACGCTGCCTGGCGCCACGGTGGCCCCGACGACGACGCCCAGTGAGCCGAGCGGCCGGGCGCCCGCGTTGCGCGCCGCCATCGCGTCCACGACGGTCTGCGCGACGGTCTCACCGGCCTGCGTGCGCGCGTGCTGCACCTGCTGGCCTTCCGGGTTGGACGTGGCGGCGAGGACGAACGCGCCCGCGCCGTGCGTCCCGACCAGGTCGAAGACCGGCTGCAAGGAGTCGACGCCGAGGTAGGGGCTCACGGTGATCGCGTCCGACGCCAGCGGTGCGGACGGGTCGAGGTAGGCCTGCGCATACGCGTCCATCGTCGAGCCGATGTCGCCGCGCTTGACGTCGAGCAGCACCAGCGCCTCCGCTCGGCGGGCGGCGGCGACCGTGCGTTCGAGCACGGCGATGCCGGCCGCGCCGAATCGCTCGAAGAACGCCGACTGCGGCTTCAGCACGGCAGCGCGGTCGGCGAACGCCTCGACACAGACGTCGGCGAACCGGGCCAGCCCGTCGGCGTCGTCGGACAGCCCCCACGCCGACAGCAGCGCCGCGTGCGGATCGATCCCTACGCACAGCGAGCCGCGCGCGTCGAGTGCCGCGACCAGCCGGCGACCGAACGGCACGGTCACGAGGCGGCCGACTCGGCGGCGGCCGGCGTGAGCCGGGCGGCCCGGCCGAAGGAGTCGAGGTGCGCGAAGCCGACCGCGTCGGCCACCGAGGCGAAGCCGCGCTCGTCCAGCGCAGTTTCGAGTTCGGAGAGCACCCGCAGCGGCGCCGTCGGGTCACCGAACACCGCGGTGCCGACCGACACCGCAGCCGCCCCGGCAAGGATGAACTGGAGCGCATCCAGACCGGTGCGGATGCCACCCATGCCGAGGATGGGCAGATGCGGGAAGGCCTGCCGCACCTGCCACACGCAGCGCACCGCCACCGGCCGGATCGCCGGCCCGGACAGCCCGCCGGTGATCCCGCCGAGCGCCGGGGCCAGCGTGTCGGTGTCGATCACCAGCCCGAGCAGCGTGTTGACGAGCGAGAAGCCGTCCACACCGGCGTCGGCGCACGCACGCGCGATGTGCACGATGTCGGTGACGTCCGGCGAGAGCTTGGCGAACACCGGCTGGGCCGGGTCAGCCGCGCGGCGGACGGCGCCGATGACACGCGACGAGGCGATCGCGTCGCAGGCGAAAACCTGGCCGCGCGACTCGACGTTCGGGCAGGAGATGTTCACCTCGAGCATGGCGACGGCGGGGTGCCCGGCGAGCTTGCGGGCGAGCGTCACGTACTCGTCGGTGTGCGTTCCGGCGATCGACACGACGGTCCGCGCGCCGCGCTCGGCGAGCCAGGCGAGGTCGTTGGCGATGAACGCATCGATGCCCGGGCCCTGCAGGCCGATCGAGTTGAGCATGCCGCTCGGCGTTTCCGCCATCCGCGGCGTCGGCCGGCCCGACCGGGGGGCGGTCATGATCGACTTGGTGACGACCGCGCCGAGCTGCGCCACGTCGAAGAACTGATGTAACTCGCGCCCGGCGGCCGCGCAGCCTGAGGCGGTGAGCACCGGATTCGGCAGCGTGACCGTTGCCAGTCGCGTTTTCATGTCTGTCATCGACTAGTGCCCTCCGCCCATGGCGTCCGCACCGACGAGGTCGCCGGGCAGCCTGCCGATGTCGGCCCAGCGGACGTTGAGCGCGTCGAACACCGGCCCGTCCACGCAGGACCGGACGAAGCGCGACTTGCCGTCGTCGCCGCGCACCGGCAGGACGCAGGTCATGCACACCCCGATGCCGCACGCCATCGATTCCTCGACGGCCACCTGGGCGCGGATGGCGCGCTCACGTGCGATCTCACCGACTGCCCGGAGCATCGGCATGGGGCCGCACGCGTAGACGATCTCCGCGCCGATCCGCTCGATCGCCGCGGGCAGCGCGTCGGTGACGAGCCCCCGCTCCCCCGCCGAGCCGTCGTCGGTGGTGACCACGACCCGGCCCACCATCCGCTTCGCCGCGAGTTCGCCGTACAGCCGGCCGGCCGTCGCGGCGCCGAGCACGAACTCGACGGGCGATCCGTTGGCCAGCAGCGCCTGCGCGAGCGGCAGCAGCGGTGCCGATCCGTAGCCGCCACCTACCAGCACCGCGGGCGAGGGGCCGGACGGCACCGGGAAAGGGTTGCCGAGCGGTCCGACGATGTCGAGCGCCTCGCCCGCCCGGCGCTCGATCAGCCACTGCGTGCCCGGCCCGTGCGCGGCCACCACGAACTGGATGGTGCCGGCGAACCGTTCGCTCACCGTCGCCCCGCACACGGCGAACGCGCGCCGCAGGATCATCGAGGTGTTCTCGCCACCTACCGCGACGGCCACGAAATGTCCCGGCCGGAACCCCGTCGCGATGTCCGGCGCGACCACGGTGAACTGCGTGTACACCCCGATCCGCTGCACCGAGAGGATCTCGCCGCTCAGCTGCACCGGCGGCGTCTCACTCACCGGAGGAACCGTCCCGCCAGGCAGCCAGCCGCGCGTGCAGGTCCTGCAGCGACTCGACGTGCACCTCGCCGCGCACCAACTCCTCGATGCCCTGCACGGCGGCGGCCGCGGCCTGCACCGTGGTGAGACACGGGATGCCGGCCGTCACCGCGGCGGTGCGGATCTCGTAGCCGTCGACCCGCGGCCCGCCGGAGCCCCACGGGGTGTTGAAGACGATGTCGACCTCGCCGGCGAGGATCTTCTCCACGACGTTGCCCGGACCGTCGCTGAACTTGCCGACGACCTCGGCGGGCACCCCGTTACGACGCAGCACCTGCGCGGTGCCGACGGTCGCGAGCACCCGGAAGCCCAGATCGAAGAGCCGCTTCACCGGGAAGATCGCGCCGCGCTTGTCGCGGTTGGCGATGCTCACGAACACCGTCCCCTTGACCGGCAGCGGCCCGTACGCGGCGGCCTGCGACTTCGCGAAGGCGGTGCCGAAGGTCGAGTCGAAACCCATCACTTCACCGGTCGACTTCATCTCCGGGCCGAGGATGGAGTCGACCTGGTCGCCACCCGGGGTGTGGAAGCGGTGGAACGGCAGGACCGCCTCCTTCACCGCGATCGGGGCGTCGGCGGGCAGCGCGCCGCCGTCGCCCG
>JAVHVB010000471.1:0-12163 GCA_032160775.1 Pseudonocardiales bacterium
GGCGCGGTCCCAGCTGCTGCCGAGCTCGACGTCGAACCCGGCGTCGGTCAGCAGATCGACCCCGGACCGGCCGATCTTCTCGGCAACGAGAACCCTCAACGGACGATCCTTCGCAGACGATCTTGCACCGCGCACCGGAAGTGAGCGCTCACTCTTCTTCTCATGAAGCCGTCGCCACGATCCAATCGATGCACGCGGTGAGTGCCTCGACGTCGCTCGGCTCGACCGCGGGGAACATGCCGACCCGCAGCTGGTTGCGGCCCAGCTTGCGGTACGGCTCGACGTCGACGATCCCGTTGGCGCGCAGCGTCTTCGCGATCGCGGCCGCGTCCACCTCGGGGACGAAATCGATCGTGCCGACCACCAGCGACCGCTTCGCCGGGTCGGCGACGAACGGCGTCGCGAACGGCGACGACTCGGCCCACGAGTACAGGTGCCCGGACGATGCCCGGGTGCGCCCGACGCAGAAGTCCAGGCCACCCCCGGCGAGCATCCACTCGACCTGATCGGCCAGCAGCAACAACGTGGCCAGCGCCGGGGTGTTGTAGGTCTGATCCTGCCGCGAGTTGTCCAGGGCGGTCGCGAGCGAGAGCGACTGCGGCACCCACCGGTCCGTCGCGCCGGCCAGTTCGCCGATCCGCTCGATCGCCGCGGGCCCGGCCAGCGCCAGCCAGAGACCGCCGTCCGAGCCGAATGCCTTCTGCGGCGCGAAGTAGTAGGTGTCCGCCTGGCCGATGTCGACGGGCAGCCCGCCGGCGCCGGACGTGGCGTCGATGACGACCAGCGCGTGGTCGCTGTCGGCCGGGCGCCGCACATCGATCATCACGCCCGTCGACGTCTCGTTGTGCGGCCAGCCGATCACGTCGGCGTCCGGATCGGACACCGGGTCGGGTGCGTCACCCGGATCGGCCGCGACGACGATCGGGTCGTCCAGGAACGGTGCGCCCTTCGTGACGCTCGCGAACTTCTGCGAGAACTCGCCACAGGTCAGGTGCAGCGAGCGGCGGCGCACCAGCCCGCAGGCGGCGGCGTCCCAGAACGCCGTCGAGCCGCCGTTGCCGAGCAGCACCTCGTAGTCGGCCGGCAGCGCGAACAGGTCACGCAGGCCCTCCCGCACCCGGCGTACCACGGCGCGGACCGGCGCCTGCCGGTGCGAGGTGCCCATCAGCTCCTGAGCCTGCGCCAGCCGGGCGAGCGCCTCCGGCCGGACCTTGGACGGGCCGCAGCCGAACCGGCCGTCGGCGGGTTTCAGGTCGTCGGGGATGGTCAGGGTCGCGTCGGTGAGCGTCACGGGCGAATCGTATTCAACCGGTCCCGCACCTTTGCAGTGCGCGGGCAGACGGCGATTCCGAAAGCCGGACGGGCCGCGCCCCGGTCACCAGCCGGCGACGATGTCGGCGGCGACGTAGCCCAGCCGCACCCGCTGCGGGTGGTCACCGACCGGGATCTGCGCCACGACCGCGGCGGTGTCGTAGTCGATGACGTCGATCTTGTCGTCGCCGGCGATCGACATCCAGCACTGCGTGCCGCCCGGGCCGTTGGTGGCCCAGTACGGCACGTGGCCGATCGGGATCTCGGTGTAGTTGAAGGTCGCGCGGTCGACGATCGCGGCGTAGCTGTCCATCGTGCCCGCCACGCACAGCTTCGTCCCGGCGGCGTTCATCGCGAGCCCGTGGTGTGCGGAGTTGAGGATGTACTGCGCCTTCAACATCCTGGGCACCCGGTTGGGCAGCAACGCGATCCTGGTGACGCGCTCCTGCTGCATGTCGAACTCGATGAAGCCGTGGAAGAACGACAGCTGGAGGTAGGCGTAGCGCTGGTCCGGAGCGATGGCCATCGGCCGCACCGCCGAGCTCATGCACGGGAAGCCCGCCTCGGCCAGCTTCTTGCCGATGTCCCACCGCTTGAGGATTGTGAACGTCGCGTTGTCGACGATCTGGAAGTACTGCTTGCCCTTCGTCGGATCGGTGCCCGGGCAGAACTGCGACGGATCGGTCGGTGTGTAGATGAGCCCGATGCTCGCGTGATAAATCAGCGACCCGTCCGGCGAGTAGTTGCTCTCGTGCGGCGAATCGCCGGACGGGAACTGCCGAAGCTTCTGCCCGGTGCGGATGTCGATCTCGTGCACGACCTTGGCGGTGGAGTCGGACACGAGGATGCGGGTGCCGTCCGGCGATTCGGCCATGTGGTCGGAGCGGTAACCCGTCATCGGCGCGCGCCAGACGATCTTCTCGGTCGCCAGGTCGATGCCGACGACGTCGGCGAAGCTCGGCCGCGACACCGCGACCAGGGTGCCGTCGGGCGTGCTGAACATGTCGTCGACGTACTGGTCGTGGCCCTGCCCGATCTGCTGGCGGATCGCCAGGTAGAACGCCAGCTTCGCCGGGTTCAGATAGATCTCCTGGAGCCGCTTCGCCTTGTCCGGGATGACGTTGATCGTCTTCAGCACCTCGTAGGTGTGCGCGTCGACAACGCTCGCCGTGCCCACCCAGTTGTTCCCGACGAACATGACCTCTCGGGGCGGCGCCGGCGCGCTGCTCGCCGAGCCGGCGACGGCCAGCGTGGCGGTCGCGGCGAACAGCACGGACAGCAGCACCCGGACCGGGCGTAGACGGCGCATCGGGACCTCCTTCAGGCGGCTCTCAGTCTGGCGCAGGTCGCCGATGATCGCGCGTTGAGCGATTAGGTGTGAAATGCCTTAGAACGACCCGCCTTTTCATGACAAGTCCCGCCGCCTTCTCGGCTGTTTTGCCCGCACGCCGCCTATGGCGTGCCAACTTTTGGATTCGGCCAGCCCCAACCAAGACGATCGACTCGCGCATGCCGGGCGCGGTGGATTCAGGGGGCGGCTTCGTGAGTGACGACAAGATCCGGGACGCCTCAAGGCGCCAATTCCTGGGCTGGTCGGGTGTGGCCGCCGGCGGCGCGGTCTTCCTCGGCGCGCTCGGCGCGGCCGGCGACGATCCGGAGCTGCTCGAGGCCCTCGCCGCGCGCATGGGGCCGGACGTCAATCCGGACCTGTTCGGGTTCACCGTCACGGTTCGGCGCCCCGAGGACCAGCTCCTGCTGCGGCTCACCTTCTCCAACTGCGTCATCGACTTCGGCAACAATCCGCCCACGATCACCAAGGCGTCGCAGCTGCTCGACTCGTTCCTCACCGTTCAGTTCGGCACGAACGACCGCCCGACACCGATGCACGTCGCCGAGCAGGCGTTCACCCTCAGCGACAGCGCTCTGCCGGACCAGCCGGGCGCTCCGGTACTCCCCGGCAGCGGGACGAGCGTCGATCCACCCCCGGTCGGGTCTCGCATCGCCGGTGGTACTCAGCTCGCGTTCGTCATCCCGGACAATCTGATCAACAACCCCGATCACCCGTTCACGTTCACCAAGGAGAACTTCCTCACCTGGCTCGGGATGGTCCTGAACGTCGTGCCGAACGCCGTGCCGCCGTTCGGCATCCTGAACCCCCCGAACGGTATCGGGGCACCTCGCGCACCGGGCCTCGTCGAGACCGCGATCGAGCTGCCGTACAACCTGGTGATCTCGCCACCCGTCACGTATCAGCTCGGCTTGCTCGACTCGCGCCTCAAGACGGTGTTCGTCAACTCGGTCGACCCCGTGCAGCACGAGAACGGCTGGACCGAGCTCTGGCACACCCGCCTCGCGGCAAACGTGTTCAAGACCAGTGGGGAATTTCAATTCATCGGACCGGACGAGACTCGGCGCGACCTGCTCACGGTGCGCGCGATCTGGTGCACCGACGACGAGTTCGAGAACGACCTCAATACGAACAAGAGCAGCCGCGGCGACAACAACGATCCCGCGTTCGACGAAAAGGCGCTCGAGTACGGCGACCGCTACGACATCGTCCGGCTGTCGTCGGACTTCACCACCGACCACAACGGCGGCCCGTACCTGCGCGGGCCCTCCCCGATGAATCCGCACGCGTCCCATGCCCCGTTCATCCCGTCCCCCGCCAAGGTCGACCGGCTGATGCTCACGTCGCTCGGCGCCTGGCTGGAGTGCGACGCGCACTGGGACCTCGCGCATTACAAGAAGGTGGCCCACGACGGGAAACCCAGCACTGGATACAGCTCGTCCTTGCTGGCCTGGCGGCAGCGGACGGTTCAGGCACGTGACACGTATGTCCGCATCGTGCGCAAGGGCTACCTGTTCCCCTGGGGTCACAAGGCTTCGCTGGTGACCGTGACCGAACGGCAGTTCGCTCAGAAAAGCGGCTCGGTCGGTGCATATCTGCGGCAGAAGACGTTCATCGTCGTCGTCGAGCCGGTGAAGAACTACACGGGGAACAGCAGTGTCCGGCACGCCGGACGCACCATGCCGTTCACCGACGTGGAGATCCTGACCCACACGACACCTGATCTCGACCAGCCCAAAGCTTGGGTGCAGAGCATCCAGGGCAACGCCCACGCGGAGCTGGTCTTCCAGCCGACCCTCGGCGGCCCGACCCACCCGTACGAGTTCCATCTGCGCGGGACCGACTGGAACGGCGACCCTATCGACTTCCGCAGCCCGGTGCTCTGGGTGGACGACAACATCGCCTACAACGACAGCTCGGTCGCCATCCCCGGCGTCAACATCCCGAACCTGATAACCAAGACGTTCGACAACTGGAACGGCGCTAGGCCGAACATCGGCCTGCACGGGCAGCGGGTCAGCATGGCGAAGCCGCGGCCCGCAGACGACCCGAAGGGCCCGGCGCCGACCTCCATGGCGCTCGGCAGTTTCAAGCTCGGCGCCGACCGGCCCGCGAGCGGCGTCACGTCAGGCCAACTCATCGACACCAGCCAGCCGTGCTTCTTCCCAGGCCTGGTCTCGGCGGACGTGCACCTGCCCGAGGCGACGGCGCTGTCCGGACACGACGTGTCCCCGTCGACGATGACCTATCACGGGACCTACCTGAGCAACGAGTTCGACGGCAGCAACCCGGGCGGCGTCTTCCTGAAGACGGCGGGCACCGCGCACAAGCTCAAGTTCAACAGTGACAAGTCCGGTGGTTCCCTGACGCCGAACCTCTCGATCGACGGGTACTCCCGCGAACTCGGTCCCGCGTCCGGCGACATCGACGCCCTTGCCGGGGGCAGCTACAACCCGGCGGACGTTTTCGCCGGCGTCGACGCCAAGCTGCTCGGCGGCATCAAGCTTCAGGACATCCTTTCCACCGTTCCCTTCGGCGACGGCGACAACGCGCAGGCGCTCCAGCTGACCTCGACCGAACGGACCGACGGGGACCACCGCATCGTCACGATGCTGGACTGGCACCCGCCGATCAACATCGGCGGCGATACGCCGGACGGCGGGCACATCTTCATTCCGATCGGCGACACCGACAACTCGATGGACCTGCACGCGGTGATCGTCACGAACCTGGACCACTCGGAGAAGTCGACCTCGATCGTGACCGGTGAGATCCGCGACTTCGAATTGCACCTGTTCGGCGACGCGGACACCGAGTTCATCGTCATCCCGTTCGACTCGCTGCAGTTCCGCTCGGAGTCCGGCAAGAAGACCGACGTCAAGGTCGACGTCAGCGACTCGGGGGTCCAGTTCAAGGGCGCGCTCGAGTTCGTCCAGGAGTTGGCCGACGCGCTGAACTTCGCGGGCAGCGGGCTCACCGTCGACACCGCAGGCGACGCGATCACGGCGACGCTCACGCTGGCCATCCCGAGCCTGTCGGTCGGCGTGTTCGGGTTGGAGAATCTCGCCTTCAACGCCGGCGTCGCGATCCCGTACAACGGTGACCCGGTCCGCTTCGACTTCGCGTTCTGCTCCCGCGAGAATCCGTTCCAGCTGGAGATCATGATCTTCGAAGGCGGCGGATTCGTCGGCCTCGGCATCGGCGCGGACGGCGTCGAGATGCTCGAGTTCAGCTTCGACTTCGGCCTCGGCTTCTCCATCGACATCGGCATCGCCAGTGGTGAGATCTCACTCACCGGCGGCGTCTACTTCGAGTGCGAGCAGTTGGACGACGGCAGCGAGAGCGTCGATCTGACCGCATGGGTCAAGGCGAGCGGCGGCATCTCCGCCCTCGGCATCATCTCGATCTCTGTCGAGCTGTACCTGGCGCTGGAGTACCAGAGCTCGGGCGGCGAGTCCTCCCTGGCCGGCGACGCCGAGCTGACGATCTCGGTACACATCATCTTCTTCGGCTTCGACGTCGGGTTCAGCGTGCACCAGGAGTTCGCCGGCAGCTCGACACCGTCGTTCGCGGCCCGCAGCAAGCCGGCAGCGCTCGCCGGGCTTTCGCCGGCGGCCGCGACGGACGATCCGGCGACCAACCTGCTCACCTCCATGACAGAGCAGGAGTGGGCCCGGTATTGCACATCGTTCGCGCTTGTCGGAGTGGTGGGTACCTGACATGGCCACATACAGCCAGGAACTGATCTTCACCGTCGTCCCGTTCGGCATCGTCGATGTCCTCAGCGACGGCGGCGGGTCGCAGTCATACCTCAACTTCTCGCTCGTCGTCTCGCCACGACTGAAGTCCGTCGGTGACCCACTGCCGAGTCTCGACAAGTACCCCGACTGGGCAGTGGCCGCCAACCTGTCGGGCCGGAACTGGCCGGACACGGTCCAAGCGCTCTTTTCGTCGATGCGGCTGAAGGTGCCCGGCCTGTCGAGCACCGCGTACCACCTTCGGCTGCCCGGCTCGCTGCCGGACGACCTGCGGTTCCCGCAGGTGTTTCCGTCGGACACGCCGGTCATCCCGTACGACTACCAGGGCCTCGACGGTCGCAAGATCCGCTCCGCGCCGGCCGCCCGCATCTCCGACGCCGTGCAGTCGGTGTACGGGCGGTTCGGGTTCACCTCGCCGACCTCGTTCCCGAAGTTCTCGGACATCGTGGACGCGACGGCGTTCGGACCGATGGGCTTCCAGCAGACCAACTCGAGGGACGCCGGCCGCGGTGCGGGCATCCCGGGCAGCGGCGAAGTTCGCAAGAAGAAGCTCAGCGACGCGCTCGAGGCCGCGCTGTCCTCGGCGAAGGCAATCCCGGACACTCAGGCAGGTCTGCAAGCGATCGCCCAGGCCGCGGGCGTCAACCTGACCGACGGCGCGGTGACCTCGCTGGCGTTCCTGCAACTCCAGCGGTTCCTCCAGCGGGACCTGCCAAAGACCGCGCCGCGCACGACCTCCCCGCCGGACCCGACCCCGGACTGGGACTTCCACAAGCGGGTCGCCGGCCTCGGCGGCACGCCGACCCTGCAACGCCTGCTCGGCTTCGTCGTCGACCTCCAAGCCGGGCCGCTCACCGCCACGGACCTCTCGAACCTCGCCGGCGGGGTCGACTCCGTCGCCCAGTTCAGCCTGACCAGCCTGGCCGCCTTCAACCTGCCGGGCACGACCATCATCACGCCGAAGACGAGGTCGCACCTTGCGCCGGGCGTGTTCAAGCCGGTCCCGTTGCATCCGTCGGACACCGATCACGTCGCGAAGATGCTCAAGCTCGGCGACCCCAGCCGGTACCGGGTGATTCGCGTCGACCACGACAGCGCGGGAATCAAGGCGATCCAGTTCGCGAACAACGTCACCCGCAGCCGGGAGAACACGAAGAAGCAGACGCCGTTCACGCCGGACAACTACGCCCTGCCTGCGCTCCGTACCGGCGGCTTCGCCGTCGCCCGGTCCGGGCGGGCGGGACAGATGGTCGACACGCTGGCGCGGCAGACCGCCGAACTGCAGAACGGCGGCAGCGCCCCCGACCTCTACGAGGACGACCTCGTCCGCGGCTACCGCTTCGATGTCCTCGACGTGAAGGACGGCATCTGGCGCTCGCTCATGTGGCGGCAGGGCACCATCACCGTCGGCGGCGCCGATCCGCTCGAACTAGACGACGTGCTCGAGGAGGACACAGTCGTCCCGGCGCCGACCCAGCAGTCCGACCCGGCCAACCCGAACAACGACCTCTACCTGCAGGAGACGCTCAGCCGGTGGGACGGGTGGAGCCTGGCCGTCCCGCGCATCGGCAAGCCGTTCCAGAGCCAGATTCCGTCGACACCGGCCGATTCCGGGTCCAGCGGTTTCAACGTCACCCTCGAATGGCACGTGCCCGGAGAGATCAGCGACGGCAGCACAGAGACGGGCGCGGGCAACCTGCACCGGCTGCCGCGCCTGCGATTCGGCCACAGCTACCGCGTGCGTGCGCGGATCGGCGACATCGCCGGTAACGCGATTCCGCTGGCCAAGGCACCGAAAACAGGCGTCGCGGTCAGTCCCGAAATGCGGCACCTGCGGTTCGAGCCGCTGCCCGCCCCGCGCGCGGTGCTGCAAGCGTCCAACGAGTGGACCCCGGGCAACCTGCGTCCGGGTGACTCCGAAGAGGTCATCGTCATCCGCAGCGAAAGCGCGACAGTCGACTCGAAGGGCACGCTGGACAACGGCTTGACCTCGCGCCTGCTGCTGCCGGGACGCACGTCGGTGTTCATGGCCGAACAGCATGAGGCCTTCGACGCGCACACGACCCGGGCGGCGATGCTGACCTCGGTGTTCACCGACATCGCCAACCGCGACGCAACGCCGATGCACAACGGCGCGACGCTGCTGCACGGCACCGTCGACCCGAAGGACAACGACACGTCGAATCCGTGGGTGTATCCGAACCTGCTCCCGATCGCCTACCTGCCCGAGTTCGGCAGCCCGAGCGCGCTGATCCGCAACCTGCCCGTGAACGCATTCAAGAAGACGACTGCCGTCCTGCCCTTCGACACTCCGGGCAACGGCTGGCCCGCGCTGCAGGCCGTCCGCGTCCGACTCGCCCGCGGCAACAGCAACACCTGGACCACGTCGGTCGTGCCGAACACCACGAGCCCGACGAGAACGACCGAACTCGACCTGACCCTGCAGAAGGGTGTCGAGATCGTCACGCTCGTCAACTCCGGCATCACCACCGACATCCTCGACAAGATGGCCGTCTGGGAGTGGATCGAGCAGTACGCCGACGCGCACAACCTAAGCGTCGCCGAGGTCAAGAACCACATCATTGCCGGCGAGCACTGGATGTTCACGCCGTGGCGCCGGGTGCGGTTCGTACATGCCGTCCGCACCCCGCTGAAGAACCCGGTCCTGCTGCTCAAGCCGGTCAAGACCGACATCGGGCAGACGTTCGCGGTGTTCGAGGGCAATCAGAAGAACCCATTGCCCGGGACGGTCACCTTCAGCCGGCGCAGCACCGCGAGGGTCGACATCGACGCCGCCTGGAACATGCCGATCGACAACGGTAGGGACGGCGACCCGGAGACCCCACAGCACTTCACCGCGCACGCCTTCGGCTTCGAGCCGAAGCGCATCGGCAGCGGATTCGCACCGGACCCCCAGGGGCACGTCATCACGACGGTCGACGCGCAGAACTTGACCGCCAAACACGAGTTCCACGACACGAAGTACCGCGCGGTCACCTATCGGGGCACGGCGACCAGTTACTACCCCGAGTACTTCCGGGAGAGCCTCCCCCTGAGCATCGGCCTGGACCCGATCTCCACACTCAAGGCCGGCCCGGTGCAGCCGGGCGTTGCGTTCGAGGCCAGCACCGTGCGGCTCGTCATGAACTCGACCGTCGGCGGCGTGGCGCAGAGCCGCACCCTCACCCCGGCGCCGGCCGGCACGCCGCTGGACGCCCCCGCCCCCACCCCGGGTGACTACATCGTGACCGAGGACCCGAGCCTCAACGGCCCGAACCCGGACGCGGCGACCCACGGGACGATCCAGGTGCTGGAGAACTCGTCGCTCGACAGCCCGATCGCGGCCGACGCCGTCATCGTGTTCTCCTACGTCGCGCCGACGATCCACACCTTCTCCGACCCGACGACGGATCACACGAAGAACCTGATCGTCCCGAACTCGGCGCGCCCGAAGGCGCCGGACGTCCTGTACGTCATCCCCATCTACAAGCGCACGGCCGGCCGCGGCTCCGTCACCCGCACCGGCGGTGGCCTGCGCGTGTACCTCAACCGGCCGTGGTGGTCGAGCGGTGACGGCGAGCGGCTGGGTGTCGTGTGCTGGCACCCGAAGCCGACCGACGGGGTGCTGCCGCCCGATGCCCTGGCGCCGTACGTGACGCGGTGGGGGTTCGACCCGATCTTCAAGTCCGCCGGCGTGCCGAAGCAGCCGTCACCGGCATGCTTCCCGGGCGCGACCGCATCCCGCAGCGACGGCGCGCTCACCATCGACGAGGCGACCACGAAGGTCGACGTCGCCGGGCACGATGTGCATTTCGACTCTGTGCGGGGGCTCTGGTACTGCGACATCCAGGTCACCGATTCCAGCGGCAAGCAGCTGACGTCCTACACGCCGTTCGTGAAGCTCGCGCTCGCTCGCTACCAGCCGCACTCGATTCCCAACACGCACTTGTCGCGCGTCGTCCAGGTCGACTACGCGCAGCTCGCGCCGAACCGGCACGTGACTGTCAGCGGTTCCGGCAGCACGCGCAAGGTGGTCGTGACGGGTCGCGCGCCGCGCGCGACGTGGAAGCACACGGCGACCAACAAGATCGTCATCCTGATCGAGCAGAAGGACGTCCGGATCCCGGACGACGAGCTCGCCTGGGATCCCGCAACCGGTAGCCAGCCAGGGTTCGACAACACGATCACGATGACTGCTTCGACGTCGGGCAGCAGCGACTTCGTGACCTGGAACGCGGCGGTCAACCTGCCGACCGGGAACACCAAGCCACTGCGACTGGCGTTCGAGGAGTACGAGCGGATCGACGGTGGACTCGGCGGTGGGCGACTCGCCTACACCGAGACCATCCTGCTCTGACCGGCTCGCTCGGGATCACTCGATACCCTCAGGTGTGACCGAGGCCAGCTCCGATCTGTCGTTCGAGGACTTCGGGCTCGACCGCCGGATCCTGCAGGCCGTCCAGGATGTCGGCTACGAGGCGCCCACGCCGATCCAGGCGGCCGCGATCCCCGTCCTCATGCAGGGCCGCGACCTCGTCGGCCTGGCGCAGACGGGCACGGGCAAGACCGCCGCGTTCGCCCTGCCGATCCTGTCCCAACTCGACCCGAAGAGATCTGCGACGCAGGCACTGGTCATCGCGCCGACGCGTGAGCTCGTGCTGCAGGTCGCCGAGGCGTTCGGGCGGTACGCGCACCGGGTGAAGGACCTGCACGTGCTCCCGGTGTACGGCGGCACCCCCTACGGCCCGCAGCTGCACGGCCTGCGGCGCGGCGCCCACGTGGTGGTCGGCACGCCCGGCCGGGTGATCGACCACCTGGAGAAGAAGACGCTCGATCTCAGCGCGCTCACCCACCTCGTGCTCGACGAGGCGGACGAGATGCTGCGCATGGGCTTCCAGGAGGAGGTCGAGCGGATCCTCGCCGAGACGCCGGACACCAAGCAGGTGGCGCTGTTCTCGGCCACCATGCCGGCCCCGATCCGCAAGATTTCCAAGCGCTACCTGCACGACCCGGTCGAGATCACGGTCAAGTCCAAGACGGTCACCGCGGCGAAGACCAACCAGCGGTTCCTCTACGTCACCCACCACCAGAAGATGGACGCCCTCACCCGGATCCTCGAGGTCGAGGAGGGCGAGGCGATGATCATCTTCGTCCGGACGAAGTCGGCGACCGAGGACGTCGCCGAACGGCTGCGGTCACGCGGGTTCGCGGCGGAGGCGATCAACGGCGATCTCAACCAGACGCAGCGGGAGAAGGTCATCGCGCAGCTGCGCAACGGCAAGCTGGACCTGCTCGTGGCGACCGACGTGGCGGCGCGCGGGCTCGACGTCGATCGGGTCAGCCACGTCGTGAACTACGACATCCCGACCGACCCGGAGGCCTACGTCCACCGCATCGGGCGCACCGGCCGGGCCGGGCGAAGTGGTGAGGCGCTGCTGTTCGTCACGCCTCGCGAGAAGGGCCTGCTCAACGCGATCGAGAAGGCGACGCGGCAGCGGCTCACCGAGATGGACCTGCCCAGCGTGGCCGACGTGAACGCCCAGCGGGTCGCCCGCTTCCACGATTCGATCACCGCTTCGCTCAGCGCGCCGACCCAGTCGATGTTCAAGGGGCTGGTCCTCGACTACGCGCGCGAGCACGACGTGCCACTTGCCGACATCGCCGCGGCGCTCGCCGTGCTCGGCCGCGAGGACCAGGACTTCCTGCTGCTGCCCGACGCGGCACCGCGCGAGCGGACTAAACCGGA
>JAVHVB010000472.1:0-2633 GCA_032160775.1 Pseudonocardiales bacterium
ATCGAACACCCTGACCCGGGAGGCGTCAGCTGGACGAAGCGGAGCGACTCGTTCACCCGGTGGTCGTGGTCGGCGTTGAACCCCGCCTTGTCGACGTAGAACGCTTTGGCGCGATCGACGTCAGTGACCGGCACACAGATCAACTCGAGTTTGTATTGCATGCGGGTCAACCTATTGCCGCCCTACGACATCGGAAGATCAGGCGCGCGCCAACGCCGCACGAAGCTCGGCCGCGGTGAGGCGGGCCCCGTAGGCCGGCTTGTCGCGGTCATAGCGGCGACCTTCGTCCAGCGGCCCGGCGTCGACGACATCGAAGCCGAACTTGTCGATGAGGTCACTCACGACCTTCTTCGCGACCTCGTCGTCGCCGGCGATGGGCAGTGCACGGCGGTCCGGCGTGCCCGCGGGTGTGGCGTCGTCACCGATGTCCGCGGCCTGGATGCTGTTGAACGCCTTGACCACCCGGGCGCCCGGAAGGTGCTCGGCGAGCGTGCCGCTGACCGTCGCCTGTCCGTTGTCGATGTCGGCGAAGTGGCCGTCGCGTTCGAAGTAGTAGTTGTTCGTGTCGATGACAACCTTGCCAGCAAGCGGCTGGACGGGCACCTGCGGATAATTCTTGAACGGCACGGTCACCACGACGATGTCGCCGGCCGCGGCGGCATCCGCGGCGGTGGCGGCGCTGGCCTGCGGGCCGAGCTCGCCCACCAGCTCGGCCAGAGTCTCCGGCCCGCGTGAGTTGCTGAGCACCACGTTGTATCCGTGCGCGATCGCCTGCTTCGCGATCGCCTGTCCAATGTTTCCGCTGCCGATGAGCGCGATCGTCGTCATGGCGGATCAACGCCCCGCCGCGCGACGGCTATTCCGCCGCCGGCCAGCTACACGATCGTCGCCGAGCCGCGCAACTCGGCGAGTTCGGCGTCGCTGTAGCCGAGCTCGGCGAGCAGATCCGAGGTCGAGCTGCCGATCCCCTGCACCTCGCCGGCCTCCCCCGGCGTGCGGGAGAAGCGCGGTGCGGGCGCGGGCATCGGTGCGGTGCCGACGGTGGTGAACGAACCGCGGGCGACGTTGTGCGGATGCTGCAAGGCCTCGGCCAGGGTGAGGACGGGCGCGGCGCAGGCGTCCAGGGGTTCGAAGACCGCGGCCCATTCGTCGCGGGTCCGCGTCCGGAACGTCTCGGCAAGAACCTTCTTGCACGCGTCCCAGTCCTGCGGTGCGTACGGCGTCGGCGTGGTCGCCTCGTCCAGGCCCAGCGCCGTGACCAGGGCGGACCAGAAGTGCGGCTCGAGCGCACCGACGGCCACCCATTTGCCGTCGGCGCATTCGTAGCAGCGGTAATTGGGCGCACCGCCGTCGAGCATGTTGGCCTCGCGCTCGTCCTTCCAGCCGCCGCGCGCGACGAACGTGCGCGTCATCGACCCGAGATAGGACGCGCCCTCGGTCATCGCGGCGTCCACCACTTGGCCCTCACCGGTGGCGCGGGCGTGCAGCAACGCCGCAAGCACCCCGGTGGCCAGGAACATCGCGCCGCCGCCGAAGTCCGCGACGTAGTTGGCCGGCGGCGCCGGCGGCCCGGCGGCCGGACCGATGCCGTGCAACAGGCCGGTGATGGCCAGATAGGTGATGTCGTGGCCGGCGGTCGAGGCGAGCGGGCCCTGCTGCCCCCATCCCGTCATCCGTCCGTAGACGAGCCGCGGGTTGCGGGCCAGCGCCGCGTCCGGGCCCACGCCGAGGCGTTCGGCCACTCCGGGTCGGAACCCCTCGATCAGCGCGTCGCACGTCTCGACGAGCTTCAAGGCGACGTCCGCGCCGCCCGGCTTGCGCAGGTCCAGGGCGATCGAGCGGCGCCCACGGCCGAGCGGGCTCGCCGCCAGCACGTCGCCGAGCCCGGACGCTCCAGGCAGCCGGTCGATCCGGATGATCTCCGCGCCGAGGTCGGCGAGCAGCATGCCCAGGAACGGTACGGGGCCGATCGCGGGCAGTTCGAGGACGCGGACTCCGTGAAGCGGACCGGGCACGGCCGAACTCCTCCCAAGAACGTCGAGTGGTCAGTTAAGCGTTGAGTGGACAGCAACAACTGACCACTCGCGGCCCAACTGACCACTCGCGGCATTGACCCGTCGGCTACACGCTAGAACGTCTCGCCGTTCTCGGCCTTCTTGCGCAGCAGCGGATTGGGCTCGAACCGCGCGCCGTGCTTGGCCGTGAACTCGTCGGCGCGCGCGACGAACGCCGCCACGCCCCCGGGGAAGCCGTTGATGTACTGCAGCACGCCGCCCGTCCACGGCGGGAAGCCGATGCCCATGATCGAGCCGATGTTCGCATCGGCGGTCTGGACGATGACGTTCTCCTCGACGCAGCGGGCCGACTCGACGGCCTCGATGACGAGCATGCGCTCCTCGAGTTCGTGGATGTCCACCTTCGCCGGGTCGCCCTGGATCGGGAAGTGCTCGGCGAGCCCCGGCCACAGGCCGATGCGCTTGCCCGACTCGTCGTAGTCGAAGAACCCGGCACCCCGCAGTCGCCCGGGGCGGCCGAGCTCGACCATCTTCTCCACGATCGCCTCGGCCGGGTGACCCACGTAGCTGTCGCCGGCCGCCTCCTTCGCCTCGTTGCGGATCTTGAGGAACAGCTCG
>JAVHVB010000473.1:0-6952 GCA_032160775.1 Pseudonocardiales bacterium
GCCGAGTAATCGGTCGCGATGTCGTCGCCGACGAACTCGGCCATGTTCAGGAAGCCCATCACGCGGTTGTAGAAGTCGACCCACTCGTCCATGCGGCCGAGCTCGACGTTGCCGACGCAGTGGTCGACGGCCTGGAAGAGCCGTTTCGCGGGCGGCGTCATCGAGGAGCTGCGCTCGACGTAGCCCGGCAGGTAGACCCCGTCGTAGCGCGAGCGGTCGATCAGGGTGTGCCGCGTCTCGCCGTAGATGCCGATCGCGGCCATCCGGACGGTGCCGTGCTCGTCGCTGACGTCGTGCGGCACGTCGAGGATGGTGGCCCCTTGCTCGCGGGCGTGCGCGACGCACCTGTCGACGTCCGGGACCTCGAGGGCGAGGTCGACGACCCCGTCGCCGTGCCGGCGGTGATGGTCGGCGTAGCGGCTGTCCGGGTCGACCGCGCCGACGATGACGAACCGCGCCGAACCGGAGCGCAGGACGAACGCCTTGTGATCCCGGTTGCCGGTCTCCGGGCCTGAGTAGCCGACCAGGGTCATGCCGAAGGCGTGCTGGTGGAAATGCGCGCTCTGCGTCGCGTTGCCCGAGACGAACACGATGGCGTCCATCGCGGTGACGGGGAACGGGTCGGTGGACTCGTCGTACTCGACGAGCCCGACCAACTGCTTGAGCCGGTCGACGGTGAGGTCTGCTTCGCGTTCTTCGGGCGTCAGGTCGGCACGCGTCATACAGTCGAGCGTGCGGCATGGGCGCGGCCAGGGCAAGCAGTCCAGCTCTAGTCTGCCAATCTGCACACACTGACCAGTCATGGCGGGTAGTACGTATACAAACTGCCTAGCCCGTCGCGGCCGCGGCGGCGGCCACCACGGCGAAGACCGCGAACGCGACGCCGGCAACGCGGTGCACCAGCCGCAGCGGTATGCGGCGCACCACGACCCGGCCGGCGACGACGGCGAGGGTCGCGACCGCGACCAGCGCCAGCCAGGCGCCGAGCGCCGTCGCCACGGCGTGCCCCGCGCCGGTATGCCGGGCCACCAGCCCCGCGGTCGCGATCTGGCTGGCGTCGCCCCACTCGGCCGCGAACAGGACACCGAACGAAGTGACCACGACCCGGCGGAACGGCGCAGTCTCCCGCGCCTCGGCCAACTCGACGTCGTCGGCCGGACCGAACGACTCGCGGATGAGCAGCGCGGCCCCGACCGCGAACAGCACGGCGACCACGGCCTCCACCGCCCGGCGGGGGAGCAGGGTGATCATCCCGCCGGCGGCTGCGGCGATCGCGCACTGCACGGCGAACGCCAGGGCCACCCCCATCAGCACCGGCCGGGGCCGGTAACGCGTAGACAGCACGAGCGAGGCGACCAGCGTCTTGTCCGGGAGTTCGACGAGCAGGATCACCCCGAAGGCGATCAGTCCGGCGAGGAAGAGCGACACCCGATCGATCCTGCCGTGTCCTGCCGGGCTGCGGCCGGGCCCGCCCCTAGCCTGAGTGGCGATGGCCACCTATGTCGCGGTCTTCGCGCTCGTCCTCGCCTACGTCGCCCTGGTCGCGGCGTACGTCGCGCTGCGCACACTCGCGAAGCTGCGCCGGGCGGCCTCGGTGTTGGCCAAGGGCGCGCGCGGGCCGGAGGCGCGGGCCTCGCTCATCGAGGCCACCCACCGCAACACCGAACGCACCGAACTGCTCACCGAGGAGATCGCCGATCTGCGCGGGCTGGTCGCCGACAGCATGAAGGGCCGCGGCAAGGACCAGCGCCGCGATCACGTCCAGGGCGCGCTCGCCAACGTCGCGCTCGTCCGCTACGACGCGTTCGGTGAGCTGTCCGGCCGGTTGTCCTTCTCGCTCGCGCTGCTCGACGACAACGGCGACGGTGTGACGATCAGCGCGATCGCGGGCAGTGCGGACACCCGGGTCTACGCGAAGGCGGTCGCCGACGGCAAGGGTGAGCACGAGCTCTCTCCGGAGGAGCAGCAGGCTGTGTCCGCCGCGGTCGCCAAGCGCCGCGGACTGCTCGGCCGCAAGGCCGGCTGAGCTGATCCCCTCCCCGCCTCGGTTGACCGGCGGGCCAGAATGAGCGCCGTGACAACGATCGCGTTCCTCGGCCCGGAGGGAACGTTCGCGCACGCGGCAGTCCGCCGGCTGGCCGGCGTCGGCGACGCGGTGCTGCTGCCGCTCTCGAACGTCACCCTCGCGATCGAGGCCGTGCACAACGGCAGCGCCGACGCTGCGCTCGTCCCGATGGAGAACTCGGTCGAAGGGGCGGTGCCGGCCACCCTGGACGAACTGGCGAACGGCGCTCCGCTGATCATCGCGCAGGAGACCTATCTCGACGTCACCTTCGAACTGCTCGCCCGGCCGGGCACGAGCCTGGACGCCGTCCGCAGCGTGGCCACCCACACACACGCCGAAGCCCAGGTGCGTCGCTGGCTGATTGCGCACCTCCCGGACGTCCAGGTCGCCCTCGTCGGCTCGACGGCCGGCGCCGCCCAGGCGGTCGCCGCGGGCGAGTACGACGCCGCTGTCGGGGCCCCGGTGGCGGCCGAGCTGTACGGCCTCGAGGCGCTCGCACACAACATTGCCGACAACGCCGGCGCAGTGACGCGGTTCGTGCTGCTCACCCGGCCCGCGCCGCCGCCGCCGCGCACCGGCAACGATCGGACGACGCTGGTCGCCTATCTGCGCGACAACCACTCCGGCGCGCTGCTCGAGATTCTCGAGGAGTTCGGCACGCGCGGCATCAACCTGACCCGGATCGAGTCCCGGCCGACCAAGGGCCGGATCGGCCAGTACTGCTTCTCCATCGACTGCGAGGGCCATCTGGCGGACGAGCGGGTGGGCGACGCGCTCGCCGCGCTGCACCGGGTCTGCGGGGACGTCCGCTATCTCGGCTCCTACCCGCGCGGCGACGGCGCCCAGGGCCCGGTCCCGGCCGGCCGCACCGACACCGAGTTCAGCGAGGCGCGCGACTGGCTCGCCCGACTGCGGGAGAGCGGCGTCTCGCAGTGATCCGGTACTTATAGCCGGGTCAGAGGTACAGGCCGGTGTTCTCCTCATTGCGCTCGGCCGCGACGGCGTGCAGGTCGCGCTCGCGCAACAGCAGGAACTCCTCGCCGGAGATTTCCACCTCAAACCGGTCATCCGGGCTGAAAAGCACCCGATCACCGGGCTGAACGGTGCGGACGTGGTTCCCGACGGCCAGCACCTCGCCCCAGGCCAGCCGCTTGGAGACCTGCGCCGTCGCCGGAATCACGATCCCTCCGGAGGAGCGCCGCTCACCGTCGTCGCGCGGTTCCTTCACCAGGACGCGGTCGTGCAGCATCTTGATCGGCAGCCGGTCACCCACGGCCCGAGCCTACGTGCCGGTCGATCATCACCTGGTGCGGAGTAACAAGTCAGTGTCAGACCCCCCGCGCGAAATCACCCTGGCGATATGGTGCCCGGATTGCGCGGGGCAAGCCCTCGCGGTACGGGCCGACGTGGTTCCGTTCGCTCAAGAGAGGACGACATGGCGTTTTCATCTCGCACGAGTAAGGCACTGACCCTGTTCGTCGCTGTTGCGACAGCCGTCACCCTGGCTGCCTGCGGCTCGGCGAAGAAGGGCGGTGGATCGAGCGGTTCGGCGATCACGGTCGGCACGACCGACTCGGTCATCGCGCTCGACCCGGCAGGCTCCTACGACTTCGGCTCGCTGACCATCGAAGAGAACATCTACCAGTTCCTGATGCAGGTCCCGGCGGGGAAGAAGGCGCCGGAGCCGGACGCCGCGGAGAGCTGCTCGTTCACCAAGCCCACTGAGTACACCTGCAAGATGAAGTCGGGCCTGAAGTTCTCCAACGGTGACCCGCTCACCGCGAACGACGTCGCGTTCTCGTTCCAGCGGGTCGTCGACATCGCCAACCCCAACGGTCCGTCGTCGCTGCTCGGCAACATGAAGTCGGTCGCGGCCACCGACGCCAGCACCGTCGTCTTCACGTTGAACAACCCGAACGACCAGACGTTCCCGTTCGTACTCGGCACCTCGGCGGGGCCCATCGTCGACTCGAAGGTGTTCCCGGCGAAGAAGCTGCTCCCGGACAACCAGGTGATCGGCTCGGGTCCTTACATGATCTCTAGCGCGCCCGGGGCCTACTCGAAGAACCAGCTGGCTCAGTTCACGGCCAACCCGAACTACTCGGGGCCGAACACGCCGAAGACCAACACGGTCACGATGAAGTACTACACGACCTCGGACAACCTCAAGCTCGACGTCCAGAGCGGCAACATCGACGTTGCCTACCGCACCCTCAGCCCGACCGACATCGCGTCGCTGAAGAGTGACAGCAACGTCAAGGTACTCACCGGCTCCGGCGGCGAGCTGCGCTACCTGGTCTTCAACCTGAAGACGATGCCGGGCGACAACGACGCGCAGAAGCTCGCGATCCGGCAGGCGATGGCCTACTCGATCGACCGCCAGGATCTCGCCACCAACGTCTACAAGGGCACCTACCAGCCGGCGTACTCGATGGTCCCGCAGGGCATCGGCTTCGCAACCGAGCCGTTCAAGGACGTGTACGGCGACACGCCGAACCCGGACAAGGCCAAGCAGGTACTCGACGCAGCGGGCGTGCAGACGCCGGTGTCGCTGCACATCGACTACGTCTCGGACGGCCACTACGGGCCGACCTCGGGTGACGAGTACAACCAGCTCAAGCGTCAGCTCGAGGCGACGAACCTGTTCAAGGTGGAGATCCAGGGGACGGCGTACACCACCTACAGCGCAGAGCGGGTCAAGGACACCTACCCGATCTACCAGCTCGGCTGGTTCCCCGACTTCGTCGACGGTGACAACTACCTGTTCAACTTCCTGAACCCGAGCAACTTCGTGCACGCGCACTACTGCGACAACCAGGGACCCACCGCTCCGTGCGTCAAGGACGGCGTGCTGCCGCTGCTCACCCAGGAAGAGACGCAGTCCGGCCAGGCCCGAGCTGATGCCTTCACGCAGATCCAGAAGATCTTGGCGACCGGCACGATGCCCTATCTGCCCTTGCTGTCCGGCTACCAGGTTGCGGTCTCCGGAACGAGCGTCAGCGGCGTCCAGGAGACCCTCGACCCGACGTACCTGTTCCGCATGTGGTTGCTCAGCAAGAGCTGACAGCCAGCCCGGCGATCACCGGGTACGCGCGGCGAAATCCGTCGCGCGTACCCGGCGCCCGCTGAACAGCTGCGAAGGGCCGCTACCGAATGACCACTGCGAAGACCTCGTCAGGGTCGCTACGCACCTACCTGATCACCCGGCTGCTGCTGGTGATCCCGATGGTGTGGATCCTCATCACGCTGGTCTTCTTCGTGCTGCGTGTCATCGGCGACCCGATCAAGTCAGCGTTCGGCCAACTGCCGCCCGCGGAAATTGCGCGCCGCCGGCACGCGGCCGGACTCGATCGGCCGCTGCTCAGCCAGTACTGGGATTACCTGAAAGGCGTGGCGCACGGCGACTTCGGGAAATCACTCACCGACAACACGACGATCACGTCACTCCTGAAGGTCAATGGCGCAGCAACTCTCGAGCTGACGTTTTGGGCCGTGGTCGTGGCGCTGATCGTCGGTATCCCACTCGGACGAGTCGCGGCCCGGTACCGCGACCGACTCCCCGATGTGGGCCTTCGCCTGTTCGGCGTGCTGTGTTACGCAATTCCCGTCTTCTTCCTCGGCCTGCTGCTCAAGCTGCTGTTCGCCATCCAGCTCGGCTGGCTGCCGGCGACCGGGCGTGCGACGCCCGACGCGGAGATTGCGATCAACAATGTTTCGCCGAACACGCACATCTACCTGATCAACGCGATTCAGTACGGCGACGGCAGCTACATCTGGGACGTCATCAAGCACACGATCCTGCCGGCCATCACGCTCGGTCTGCTGGTCGCCGGTATCTTCCTCCGCCTCGTTCGGGTCAACCTGTTACAGACGCTGCGCGCCGATTATGTTGAGGCCGCCCGCGCCCGTGGCGTGCCGGAAGGTCGGGTCGTGCGCAAGCACGCGTTCAAGAACGCGATGATCCCGGTCATCACCGTCATGGGGCTGCAGATCGCCACGCTGCTCGGCGGCGCGGTGCTGACCGAGGAGACCTTCGAGTGGCAGGGCCTCGGGTACAAACTCGCCTTCTACCTGCAGCGCGACGACTACATCGCGGTGCAAGGGATCGTCACCGCGGTCGCTGTCATAGTCGCCATCATCAGCTTCCTGATCGACGTCATCGCCGCGGTCATCGATCCTCGGGTGAGGTACTGACATGAGCAATCTCGCGGACATCGGGCCCGCCGAGACCGGCCCGCTGCCCGGCACGCGTAAGCACAGCCGGATCCCCGGCTTGGACGCCATGCGCCAGACCGCCGGATTCCAGCGCGGCATGCTCATCGCGGGCGTTGCCATCGTGGTCCTGTTCGGGGTCGTGGCGCTGTTCGCGTCATGGATAGCGCCTTACGGTTTCAACGACGACCGGGCCAACGGGAAGGTGTTCGGTCGGCTCATCGGGCCGTCTGCCGATCACTGGTTCGGAACCACCCAGGGCGGCGAGGACGTGTACTCGCGGGTGGTGTTCGGCGCGCAGACCGCCCTCGAGGTGATCCTGCTCGCGGTCGCCATCTCGATCATCGTCGGCGTACCGCTCGGTCTCATCTCCGGCTACCTCGGCGGCTGGCTGGACCGAATACTCGTCCTCATCACCGACGCGCTGTTCGCCTTCCCGTCCCTGCTGCTGGCGATCATCGTCAACATCGCCATCGCGGGTGGGACGAGCAGCAAAGTCGGCGGCATTCTCGCGGCCGCGATCTCGATCACCGTCGTCTACGTCCCGCAGTACTTCCGGGTTGTCAGGAACGCGACCGTCGCCGCCCGCGAGCAGCCCTACGTCGAAGCTGCCCGCGCGCTAGGCGCATCGCCGCGAGTGATCATGACCCGCTACGTCTTCGGCAACGTCGTCCA
>JAVHVB010000474.1:0-39752 GCA_032160775.1 Pseudonocardiales bacterium
CGAGTGGCCGGTTGTAACCGGCCACTCAGTGCGAAAGTGGCCACTCGATGAGCGCGGAGCTGGCCGAGCGGGTGATGGCCGGCGATCGGGCGGCGATCGCGCGGGCCATCACCCTTGTCGAGTCGAGCCGCGCCGACCACCGCGCGCAGGCGCAGCAGCTGCTCTCGACGTTGCTCCCGCACACCGGTGCGGCGCGCCGGGTCGGGATCAGCGGGGTGCCGGGCGTCGGCAAGTCGACGTTCATCGACCAGCTCGGCGCCAATCTGATCGCCGCCGGGCACCGGGTCGCGGTCCTCGCCGTCGACCCGTCGTCCGGCCGAAGTGGCGGGTCGATCCTCGGGGACAAGACGCGGATGGCGCGACTGGCGGTCGACGAGCACGCGTTCGTCCGCCCGTCGCCCTCGGCCGGCACGCTCGGCGGCGTCGCCAAGGCGACGCGGGAGACGATGCTGGTGATGGAGGCGGCGGGCTACGACGTCGTGCTCGTCGAGACGGTCGGTGTCGGCCCGTCGGTATACGTCGTCGCCGACATGGTGGACACCTTCCTGTTCTTGACGCTCGCCCGGACCGGGGACCAGTTACAGGGCATGAAGCGCGGCATCCTCGAACTCGCCGACGTCATCGCGGTGAACAAGGCGGACGAGCAGCACGAGGACGAGGCCACCCGCGCGGCGCGCGAGCTGTCCGGCGCGCTGCGCCTGCTACGCGGTCCGGCCGACGACTGGCAGGCGCCGGTGGTCACTTGCAGCGGCCTGCACAACATCAACCTGGACGGTGTGTGGGAGCGCGTCGAACGGCACCGGAGCTGGCTCGAGCAGCACGGCGGCTTGGCGGCCAAGCGCCGCGACCAGATGGTGGAGTGGACCCGGGCGATGGTCCGGGACCGGTTGCTGGCCCGGCTGGCCGCCCCGGAGGTGCGGGCGGTCGTCGCCGAGGCAGAGGCCGGGGTGCGCGACGAGCGGCTCACCCCGGATCAGGCCGCGACCCGGATCCTGGCCGCCCTGGACAACGCGTGAGTACCCGCTGACCCACGCCAGAGGCGGTGCGGAGGGGGCTGCTCGGTCAGGCGTCGCGGCCGCGCGTTGCGCTGTGCTGAACCATCAGCAACGCCAGCGCGAGGCCGGCGAGCTGCGACGCGACGAGTTGCCGAATGCGGCTGGCCCTGAGTAGAGGCTCGGCGGACACGGGCAAACTCCTTATTTGTTCGAGCTTTCAACTTAACACTCCATACCCAGCGCGGAGCGCGAAGCAGAGCGCGTGTACCCGTGCTCACACCAGTAAGCTGCATCACCGGAGCGCCGGGAAGTCTGGTCGGCATCGCCGCCCCGACGTCCGGAAGGCCCGATTTGCGCAATTTGCTTCCTCGGCTACCGGTCCCGGCGCCCGCGCTGTTCCTGATCGCCGCCGCGGTTGCCGCAGACCTCGTCCCGCAGCTCGGCGGACTCTCGATCCGCACCGACCAGGCGATCGTCACCGTCGCCCTCGTCGTCATCCTGTTCGAGGGCGGCATGCAGATCGGCTGGGCGCGGTTGCGCCCGGCGGTGGCGGCAGTCGTCTGGCTGGGTCTCGCAGGTACAGCGGTCACCGCCGCCGCGATGGCGGGACTCGCTCACTACGCGTTCGGCTTCGACTGGCGGGCGGCGCTCCTGGTCGGCGCAGCGCTCGCACCGACGGATCCGGCGGTGGTGTTCTCCGTGCTCGGCAAGCGAGAGATCGCGGGGCGGTCCGGGACGTTGCTCGAGGGCGAGTCCGGCGCCAACGACCCGGTCGGCATCGCGCTGATGGTGAGCCTGCTCGCCGCCCACGGCGCGACCTGGTCGGCGGTCGGGCTCGGCGCCGGACGGTTCGGCGTCCAACTCGGCGTTGGCCTCGTGTTCGGCGCGGCGGGCGGACTGCTGCTGCTCCAGGCGGTCCGGCGCGTCCGGCTGCCGTTCGGCGCGCTGTACCCGGCGCTGACGATGGCCGTCGCCGGGGGTCTCTACGCGGCGACCGCGGCGCTGGGCGGTTCGGGCTTCCTGGCGGTCTTCATCGCCGGCATCGTCGTCGGCGACGCACCCGGCCCGGTCAAGCGCAAGGTCGCGCGATTCGCCGGCACTCTCGCCGGCCTGGCCGAGGTCGTGGCCTTCGTCGTGCTCGGCTTGTCGGTCGAGTTCACCGCGCTCATCGAGGGCAGCCGATTGTGGCCCGCGCTCGGCATGGCGGCGCTGCTCATCGTCGTCGTGCGACCGTTGTTCGTAGGCGCCCTGCTCGCGCCCGTCCGGCTGCCGCGCGGCGAGCGGCTCTTCGTACTGTTCGCCGGGCTGAAGGGCGCCGTCCCGATCCTGTTGGGCACGTACGTGCTCGTCGAGGGGGTGGCTCGCGCCGGCGAGATCTACGACATCATCTTCGTCGTCGTGCTGGTGTCCGTCATCGTGCAGGGTGGGCTGGTACCGACGATGATCCGCCTGTGGCGGGTGCCCATACGGGGCAGCACCTAGGGTTGGGATCGTGCACATCGACTTCGCGGGATCAGCCCGGACGAGCCTCGGTGTGGAGTGGGAACTCGAACTCATCGACCTCGACACCCGTGAACTCACCGGCGCCTCGGACGCGCTTCTCGCCGCGGTGTCCCCGGCCGGCGACGGCGAGCACCCGAAGGCGAAGCACGAGTTGCTGCAGTCCTGCGTCGAGGTCATCACCGGCATCTGCCAGACGGTTGCCGAGGCGAAGGCGGACCTCACCGGCACGGTCGACGAGCTCCAGAAGGTGGCCGCCGAGCGCAACGTCGGGCTGATCTGCAGCGGCACCCACCCGATCACCGACTGGGCGACGCAGCGGATCACCGACGACGAGCGCTACATGCAACTCGTCGAGCGCAACCAGTGGCTGGCGCGTCAGCTGCAGATCTTCGGCGTTCATGTGCACTGCGGTGTGCGCGCACCCGAGAAGGCCATCCCGATCGTCAATGCGCTGCTCGCCTACCTGCCGCACTTCCTCTCGCTGTCCGCGTCCTCTCCGTACTGGATGGGCGCCGACACCGGACTCGCTTCGTACCGGTCCAAGGTGTTCGAGGCGCTGCCGACCGCCGGCCTGCCCTATCAGTTGTCCGGGTGGGACGAGTTCGAGAAGTACATGGAGCTGCTCATCTCCTCGCACGCGATCGAGTCGGTACGCGAGGTGTGGTGGGACATCCGGCCCCACCCGAACTTCGGCACCGTCGAGCTGCGGATCTGCGACGGGCTGCCGACGATCGACGAGATCGGCTGCGTCGCGGCGCTCGCGCAGTGTCTGGTCGACCGGTTCGATCGGCAGCTCGACGACGGGTACACGCTGCCCGAACCGCGGCCGTGGCTGGTGCGTGAGAACAAGTGGCGCGCGGCGCGCTACGGGCTCGACGCCGAGATCGTGGTGGACAACTCCGGCCGGCTGCAGCCGGTCCGCGAGGCACTCACCGACCTCGTCGAGGATCTGCTGCCGACCGCGCGGCGACTCGACTGTGCGAGCGAGCTGGAGACGATCCCGCGACTGATCGAGCGAGGGGCGAGCTATCAGCGGCAACGGGCGGTCGCCGCCGCGCATGCGGGCAAGCTCGAGCCGGTGGTCGACGCGTTGCTCGACGAGATGCGCGGCGGGTTGACGCTGTGACGCCGTCCCTCGACGTCGTCGCGGTGCGCCGGGACCTGCACGCGCATCCGGAACTCGCCTACGCCGAGACCCGGACGACCGGCGTGATCATGAACCTGCTCGAGAGCTTCGGCCTCGAGCCGAAGGTGCTCGTCGGCGACACCGGCGTGGTGTGTGACATCGGCACGGAGGGGCCGTTGATCGCGCTGCGCGCGGACATCGACGCGCTGCCCCTGTCCGATGAGAAGGCGGTGCCGTACCGGTCGACCGTCGACGGCATGTGCCACGGGTGCGGCCACGACGCGCACACCGCGATCCTGCTCGGCGCCGCCGCCGAACTGGCAGCACAACCTCCGTCCGGCCGGGTCCGGCTGATCTTCCAGCCGGCCGAGGAGACGGTGCCCGGTGGCGCGGTCGACACGATCGCGGCCGGTGCGCTCGACGGGGTCGACCAGATCTTCGCGCTGCACTGCGACCCGCGGCTCGTCACGGGGAAGGTGGGAGTGCGGATCGGCCCGACGACGGCGGCCTGTGACCAGCTCGAAGTCGTGCTCAGCGGTGCCGGCGGGCACACCGCAAGGCCGCACATGACTCAGGACGTGGTCTACGCGCTCGGCCGAGTCATCACCGAACTGCCCGGTCTGCTCTCCCGCCGGGTCGACCCGCGGGCAGCGCTCTCGCTCGTCTGGGGCTCTGTCGAGGGTGGCCGCGCAGCCAACGCCATTCCGATGTCCGGTCGGCTGCGCGGCACGCTGCGCGTGTTCGGCCGCGAGGCGTGGGACGCGGCCGGGCCGATGGTGACGTCACTGGTCGACCAGATCGCGGCACCGTCGGGCGTTCGTGCCGAGACCAACTACACGCGTGGCGTGCCGCCGGTGATCAACTCCGCAGCGGCGGTGTCGGTGCAACGAGCAGCGGTGCGTACCGCGCTCGGCCGCGAGGCGCTGACCGAGACCGAGCAGAGCATGGGGGGCGAGGACTTCGCCTGGTACCTCGAGGCGGTGCCCGGCGCACTGGCGCGGCTCGGCGTGCGTGCTCCCGGCGGCGACGCCTTCGACCTGCACCAAGGGACGTTCGACATCGACGAGCGCGCTCTGGACGTCGGCGTGCGGTACACGGTCACGCTGGCCGCCGAGGCGCTGCGCGGGCTCACCGCCTGATGCCGGATCTGCCGGTCACTCGCCGAGTGACCGGCAGGCGCGGTTGCGGATGTCGGCGACGTACTCGTCCGGGGCGCCGGCGGCCTGCGCCGCGTCGGAGATGAGGCCGATCGTCCGGGCCGACGGCAGCCCGCCCTCGAAGCCGTCCAGCACGTAGACCCAGGCGAGCGCCACGCCGTCGAGGGTGTCGATGCGCAGCCGGATCTTGTTGTAGAGCCCTGTGTCGGCGCCCTCCCAGTAGTCGAGGGTGCGCATGTCCTGCTCCGACACCTCGTACAGCGCGACGAACACCTGGGCGTCCTTCTCCGGTACAACCATCGGCAGCGCGCCGTCCCACCCGAGGTCTTCGCCGCCGAAGGTGAGCCGCCAGCCGGCCAGCCAGCCGGTGCCGGCCGCCGGCGAGTGCGGGCAGCGTTCCAGCATCTGCTCGGGGTCCATGTTGGAGCCGTAGGCCGCGTACAGCCCGCTGTCCCGGCTCAAGCGGCCTCCTTCGTCGGCCGGCAGAGCCCAGCGATGCCGATGGTTCGCTCGCCAGCTTCGCTCACCGCATCACCCCGCTCATCCCGGGGGAGCGTACCGACCAGCCGCGCCGGGCGGGGATGATGGACGGGTGCGCATAGCGATCGTCGGTGGCGGCCCCGCCGGGTATGAGTCGGCGCTGGTCGCGGCGCAGCTCGGCGCCGAGGTCGTCGTCGTCGACCGGGACGGACTGGGCGGTTCGTGCGTGCTCACCGACTGCGTGCCGAGCAAGACGCTCATCGCGACCAGTGAACGGGTGAGCTCGCTGCGGACCGCCTCGCGCGTCGGGGTCGGCACGGACGGCGTCGACGCGTCGATCGATCTCGTCGCGGTGAACGAGCGGATCAAGGGGCTTGCCCAGCAGCAGTCCGACGACATCGCGAAGCGGCTGCGCAACGAGGGTGTCTCGGTGCTCGCCGGCAGCGGCCGGTTCAGTGTCGACCAGCCGGGTCGGGCGCACCGGATCGAGGTCGTGGACCGCGCCGGCGGCGTCGTCGACACCGTCGAGGCGGACGTCGTCCTACTGGCCACCGGCGGCACCCCGCGCACGTTGCCGACCGCAGTGCCGGACGGCGAGCGCATCCTGTCCTGGCGAGACGTGTACGAGCTGACCGAGCTGCCCGAGCACCTGATCGTCGTCGGGTCAGGCGTCACCGGTGCGGAGTTCGCCAGCGGTTACCTCGAGCTCGGCGTGCAGGTCACGCTCGTGTCCAGCCGGGACCGCGTGCTGCCGGGCGAGGACGCCGACGCGGCGGCGGTCATCGAAGATGTCTTCACCAGCCACGGCGGGACGCTGGTCAAGCAGGCGCGCGCCGCGGCCGTGCGGCGTGCCGGGGACGGCGTGGCCGTCGACCTCCTCGGCGGCTTCACGGTCACCGGTTCGCACGCCCTGATGTGCGTCGGTTCGGTGCCCGACGTCGCGAATCTGGGCCTCGAGCACGCGGGGGTCGAACTCGACACGGACGGCTACATCGCAGTTGACCGGGTCTCCCGCACGTCGGTTCCCTCGGTGTACGCCGCGGGCGACTGCACGGGGGTCCTGCTGCTCGCGTCGGTCGCCGGGATGCAGGGCCGGATCGCGATGTGGCACGCACTCGGTGAGGCGGTCGCGCCACTGCGGCTCAAGACGGTCGCGGCCAACGTGTTCACCCATCCGGAGATCGCCACCGTCGGCTTCGGCTCGGCCGCGATCGCGGCCGGCACGGTGCCGGCCCGGCAAGTGACCCTGCCGCTCGCGACCAACGCTCGCGCGAAGATGCAGGGCCACCGGGACGGGTTCGTCAAGGTGTTCTGCCGGCCCGCCACCGGAGCGGTCATCGGCGGCGTCATCGTCGCGCCGAACGCCTCGGAACTCATCTTCCCGCTGACCCTCGCTGTGCAGCGCGGGCTCACCGTGAAGGACCTGGCGGGAACAATCGGGGTGTACCCGTCGTTGTCCGGCTCGGTCGCCGAGGCGGCCCGACGATTGATGCTGCACGACGACTTGGACTGACCCACGACGGGCGCTTGCGCGAGGAGTGAAACGGCATAGTGACAAGCCATGGTGACTACTCCGCGGAGGCGAAGTCCGCGGCCGAGGGCAAGGCGCGCGCCGCGGGCGTGTTCGCCGAGAACGCCGAGACGATCGTGGCTGCGCTGCCGGCCGTGCCCGAGGGGCACGTGCTGATCGCCGTCGTCGACGACGCGCACGAGTTCAGCGGCACGCACCATGTCGCCAACGAGGACATCGTCGAGCGGGTGCCGCAACTCGAGGGCACCGGCTGGGCGATGGTGTTCACCCCGGGCACCGGGCCGGAGGAGGTCCGCCGGCGCAGCGCCGAGATGGCCACGCTGGCGTTGCGCCGCGCCGAGATGATCACCCGGATCAGGACGCGACGAACCTGATAACTCGAGACGCGGGAGCGCTGCTCGGATCTACTCCTTGATCTCGCAGATGACGGAGCCACTGGTGACGACCGCGCCGACTTCGGCCTGGAGGTTGGTCACCGTGCCCGCCTTGTGGGCGGTCAGCGGCTGCTCCATCTTCATCGCTTCGAGCACGACGATGGTCTGGCCGGCCTCGACCGCGTCGCCCTCGGCCGCGGCGACCTTCACGATCGTGCCCTGCATGGGCGCCGTCAGGGCGTCGCCGGACACTGCAGCGCCGGCCTTCTTCCCGGCGGACCGCTTGGGCGCGGCCCTGCGACTGCCGCCGGCGGGACCCGCGGCGAAGCCGCCTGGCAGCGACACCTCGAGCCGCTTGCCCCCGACCTCGACGACGATCGTCTCGCGCGCGGGCGCCTCGTCGCCGGCATCGGCGGCAGCGGTATGGGGCGGGATCGTGTTGTCGAACTCGGTCTCGATCCAGCGGGTGAAGATGGTGAACGGGTCGGCGGTGAATGCTTCGTCGCGCACGACCGCCCGGTGGAACGTCAGCGCCGTGGCCATCCCCTCGACCACGAACTCGTCCAGCGCGCGCCGCGCTCGCTCGAGGGCCTCGGCACGTGACTCGCCGTACACGATCAACTTGGCGAGCAAGGAGTCGAATGCGCCGCCGATCACCGAGTTCGCCTCGATGCCCGAGTCGACCCGCACACCGGGGCCGGCCGGCTCGCGATAGGCGGTGACGGTGCCCGGTGCGGGCAAGAAGTTGCGGCCGGGGTCCTCGCCGTTGATCCGGAACTCGAATGCGTGCCCGCGCGGGATCGGGTCGGCGTCGAAGCGCAGCTGCTCGCCCTCGGCGATCCGGAACTGCTCGCGGACGAGGTCGACGCCGCTCGTCTCCTCGGTCACCGGGTGCTCCACCTGCAGCCGGGTGTTCACCTCGAGAAAACTGATGACGCCGTCGTTGCCGACGAGATACTCGACCGTGCCGGCGCCGTAGTACTTCGCCTCGCGGCAGATGGCTTTGGCCGACTCGTGGATCGTGGTGCGCTGCTCGTCGGTGAGGAACGGCGCCGGCGCCTCCTCGACCAGCTTCTGGTTGCGGCGCTGCAGCGAACAGTCGCGGGTGCCGACGACGATGACGTTGCCGTGCTGGTCGGCGAGCACCTGCGCCTCGACGTGCCGGGACCGGTCGAGGTAGCGCTCGACGAAGCACTCGCCGCGGCCGAACGCGGAGATCGCCTCACGCACCGCGGACTCGTAGAGGTCGGCGACCTCGCCCATCTCGCGAGCGATCTTCATGCCCCGACCGCCGCCGCCGTAGACCGCCTTGATGGCGATCGGCAGGCCGTACTCCTCGGCGAAGGCGATGACCTCGTCGGCGCCGGAGACCGGGTCCTTGGTGCCGGCGACGAGCGGCGCTCCGGCCCGCTCGGCGATGTGTCGCGCCACCGCCTTGTCGCCGAGGTCGCGGATCGCCTGCGGCGACGGCCCGATCCAGGTCAGCCCCGCATCCAGGACCGCCTGCGCGAATTCGGCGTTCTCGGACAGGAAACCGTAGCCGGGGTGGACCGCGTCGGCGCCGGACCGGGTGGCCGCGTCGACGACCTTGTCGATGACGAGGTACGAGTCGCCCGGGGTGGTACCGCCGAGCGCGAAGGCCTCGTCGGCCATCCGGACGTGCAGCGCGTCGCGGTCGGGCTCGGCGTACACCGCGACGGAGGCGTAGCCCGCGTCCTTACAGGCTCGGATCACCCGGACGGCGATCTCGCCACGGTTCGCGATGAGCACCTTTTGCACCGCTGCAGCCTACCCAGTCGCGGCGCGCCCCTCGCGGCGTCCCAGCGTCACTTCCAGATGCGGACGTAGTCGACCTCGGTGGTTGCCGGCAGCGGGGTGACGCCGTCGACGAACAGGTTGCCGCCGATTCCGAGGGCCTGGGTCAGCGCGATGAAGAACGGCTGGTCGAACGGCGCCGCGCCGGTCAGCCCGACCGCGGAGTAGTTGTCGATGATGCAGTTCTGCCCGTTGACCTGAAGCGTGATGCGGCCCGGCTCCCAGATCACCGTGTAGGTGTTGAACGCCGTGGTGTCGTAGGAGCAGACCATTCCCGCCTGGTTGTTCGGCGCCGGTAGAGCGGTGTACACGTTCGTATTCGTCAGCCAGCTGACGGTCGACTGCAGGTAGTAGTAGTGGATGAACGGGATGTTCCAGCCGGCGTAGAGGCTGTAGAACTCGCCGAAGTCGATCTCGCCCGACAGCGGCCAGGTGCCGTACTTCGTGGCGTTGTCCGGCCACAGCCAGAGCGTCTCCTGCAAGCCCTTGACCGCGGTGCTCGGCAGCATCGCGCGCACCTCGTAGCGTCCGTAGGTCTGGCTGAACTTGGAGAAGCTGTTCACCGTCGCCGCGGTGTACTGCGTCGTGTACGGGGCGCCTGGCGCCGCACAGACGAACGGCGCGCTCACCTTGCGGGCAGTCAGCTTCAGGGTGCCACTGGAAACCGAGACGTTGCTCGGGTCGTCCATGTTGCATTCCTTGCCGGTGTGGTAGCCGCTGAAGGCGGTTTCCTGCACCAGCCACCTGTTCCGGTCGAGCGACGTGCCGTCGAACTCGTCGTCGAACGTGCACACCCACGCGGAACCGTCCGGCTTGAACAGCGTGCCGGTGCTGCAGGACGTCGGAACGGGTGGCGGTGACGAACTCGGAACGGCGCTCGACGTCGTCGGCGTCGGCGACGCGCTGGACGTCGTCGGTGTCGGGCTCGCGCTCGTCGTCGTCTTGGTCGCCGTTGGAGACGCGCTGGACGTCGTCGGTGTCGGACTCGCGCTGGTCGTCGTCTTGGTCGCCGTTGGTGACGCGCTGGACGTCGTGGGTGTCGGCGAGGGCCTGGGGCACCACCAGCAGCCGCGGGCGGTCGGCGCGGCAGGTGCCGCTCCGGCCGGGAGGGCGTACGCGCTGACACCCGCGGTGATGGCAGCGGTGACCAGGACGGCGAGCACAGCGTGCTGGCGAGCGTGGCGGGGGGGCATGGGGGGAGCCCTTCAAATCAGCGACCCGACCCCCGGGATCATCGGTTGCTGTTACTCCCCGCGTTCAACTATCTCGCAAAATCTAACACAGACCAAACATGATGGACAAGCTGTCCCAGTAGGAATCAGGTATGCAGCTCGGCCAGCCGGGCACGGCACTGCTCGGCCACGTCGGTCACCTCGCTGAGGGTCCGGCGCAGGTCTTCCTGCCGGTGCCGCAGGTCGGCGACGATCTCGTCAAGCCGGTCGAGCAGGATGGTCAGCTGCCGCTCCTCGGAGGACGCGGCGCCGTCGTACATGTCGACGATCTCGCGGCACTCGGCGAGCGTCATGCCGAACCGCCGGCCGCGCAGGATCAACCGCAGCCGGGCCCGGTCCCGGGCGCCGTACACCCGGTTCTGCCCGACGCGCCGTGGGGTGAGCAGGCCCTCGGCCTCGTAGTGCCGGAGGGTCCGCGTCGTCACGCCGAGATCGGCGGCGAGCTCACCCACCGTCCAGGTCCGCGCGCTGGCTTTTCCGGCTGCGGTCACCGGGCTATGATGTGTTCACGTTGACGTTAACGTCAAGTTATCCCGCGGGAGATTGTCCGATGATGTTCGAGTTGTCCGGTGAGCACGAGACCTTCCGCAAGGTGGTCCGTGACTTCGCCGAGCGCGAGATCGCGCCGCACGTCGCCGGGTGGGACCGAGAACACCGGCTGCCGATCGAGGTCGTGCACGCCATGGGCGAACTCGGCCTGTTCGGTCTGGTCGTGCCGGAGGAGTACGGCGGCTCGGGCGCCGATTTCACCTCGCTCTGCGTCGCGATCGAGGAACTCGGCCGGGTCGACCAGTCGATCGGCGTGACGCACGAGGCGGGCGTCGGGCTCGGCATCAACCCGGTGCTCACCTTCGGTACCGAGGAGCAGAAGCAGCAGTGGCTGCCGGACCTCGTCGCCGGCCGTGCGCTCGCCGGCTTCGGGCTCACCGAGCCGGACGCCGGTTCGGACGCGAGCGCGACCAAGACCCGGGCCACCCTGGACGACGGCCACTGGACGATCAACGGTGCCAAGGCTTTCATCACCAACTCCGGCACCGACATCACGTCGCTGGTCACCGTCACCGCGAGAACCGGCTCGGACGAGATCTCCTCGATCATCGTCCCGTCCGGCACGCCCGGGTTCGTCGTCGGGCCGGCCTACGAGAAGCTCGGGTGGCGGATCTCGGACACCCACGGGCTCAGCTTCGACGACTGCCGGGTGCCGGAGCAGAACCTGCTCGGTGCCCGGGGTGACGGCTACCGGCAGTTCCTCGCCGTACTGGACGACGGGCGAATCGCGATTGCCGCGCTCGCCGTCGGACTCGCCCAGGGCTGCCTCGACGTCTCGCTCAAGTACGCCAACGAGCGGCAGACGTTCGGGACGCCGATCGGCTCCCGGCAGGCGGTCGCGTTCGCGTTGAGCGACCTCGCGGTGTCGGTGGAGGCGGCCCGGCTGCTCACCTACAAGGCCGCCTGGCTGAAGGACGCCGGTCGGCCGAAGGCGCAGATCAAACAGGCCGCGTCGATGGCGAAGCTGTACGCGACCGAGGCAGCGGTCACCGCGACCCGGACGGCCACCCAGGTGTTCGGCGGCAACGGCTTCATGGAGGAGTTCCCGGTGGCGCGCTTCTACCGCGACGCCAAGATCCTCGAGATCGGCGAGGGCACCTCTGAGGTGCAGCGCCTGCTGATCGCGCGCGGCCTCGGCTTGCCAGTCTCGTGACCGCATGAAGGACAAGGAGCTGCGGGCGGCGCGCGACGCGACGCTCGCCCCGCCGCAGACCGCGGCGGCCAAGCTCGCGGCGCAGAACAAGCTCTACGTGCGCGAGCGGCTCGCGCTGCTGTTCGACGCGGACACCTTCGTCGAGGACGGGCAGCTGGCAAACACCCTGGCGACCGGCCTGCCAGCCGACGGCGTGGTCACCGGCCAGGGCCTGGTCGACGGCCGGCCGGCCCTCGTCGTCGCCAACGACCCCACCGTGAAGGCCGGCTCCTGGGGCGCGCGCACCGTCGAGAAGATCATCCGGATCACCGAGCGCGCGCTCGCCGAGGAGCTGCCGATCTTCTGGCTGATCGACTCGGCAGGGGCGCGGATCACCGATCAGGTGGCGCTCTTTCCAGGGCGGCGCGGCGCCGGCCGCATCTTCCACAACCAGGTCGCGCTGTCCGGCAAGGTGCCGCAGATCTGCTGCCTGTTCGGCCCGTCCGCGGCCGGCGGGGCGTACATCCCGTCGTTCTGCGACATCGTGATCATGGTCGAGGGCAACGCGTCGATGTATCTCGGCTCGCCGCGGATGGCCGAGATGGTCGTCGGCGAGAAGGTGACGCTGGAGGAGATGGGCGGCGCGCGCATGCACGCCACCGTCTCCGGCTGCGGCGACAACCTCGCCGCCGACGACGAGGACGCGATCGAGCAGGCGAGGCTGTTCTTCGCCTACCTGCCCACCTGCTGGCGCGAGCCGGCGCCCGAGATCGGCGCCACCGGCGCTGCGGTCGACCTGGTCGACGACTGCATCCCGGCCGACGAATCAGTGCCGTTCGACATGCATGAAGTGATCGACGGCCTCGTCGACGCCGACTCCTTCTTCGAGATCAAGCCGTTGTTCGCGCCCGAGGTGATTGTCGGCCTCGGCCGGATCGACGGCCGCCCGGTCGGCGTCGTCGCGAACAACTCGGCCGTGAAGGGCGGTGTGCTGTTCGTCGACTCGGCGGACAAGTCGGCTCGCTTCATCTGGCTGTGCGACGCGTTCAACGTCCCCCTGCTGTACCTCGCGGACGTCCCCGGGTTCATGATCGGCAGCGAGGTCGAGCGTCAGGGCATCATCCGGCACGGCGCGAAGATGATCACCGCGGTGTCCGAGGCGACCGTTCCGCAGGTGTCGGTGATCGTCCGCAAGGCCTACGGCGCCGGCCTCTACGCGATGGCCGGCCCGGGGTTCATGCCCGACGCGTGCATCGCGCTGCCGACGGCGAAGATCGCGGTGATGGGGCCGCAGGCGGCGGTGAACGCGGTCTACGCCAACAAGATCGCCGAGATCGCCGACGCCGAAGAGCAGGCGGAGTTCGTTGCTGCCAGGCGGGCCGAGTACGAGCAGGACGTCGACCTGCTGCGATTGGCGTCCGACCTCGTCCTCGACGCGGTGATCGAGCCGTCCGAACTGCGCGCCGAGCTGATCCGGCGCTATGCGGTGCTGGCCGGCAAGTCCCGGCATTTCGTCGACAAGCGACACGGAGTGCCGCCCACATGAGCGAACTCGACGTGCAGGTGCGCGGCGCCGCGACCGACGAGGAGGTCGCTGCGGTCGTGGCGGCGCTGCAGGCGCGGATGCGCCGGGAATCGGCCGGGTCACGTTTCGAGCAGTGGCGGCGACAGCGGCAAAGGGTGCTGCGGGACAATCGGTAGGTGGACGTGCGCGCGCCCGGAGAAGCGGTACCGGTGCCTCCCGGCGCGCCGCGGCCGGTCGAGGTGGCGAGGATCGCTGCCAATGTGCCGTTCGTCCTGCGCACCGTGGTCGGCACGGCGGTGCTCGGCATCGTCGTGAACCTGTTCGGCGTCGTCATCGTCACGCTCACGGTGGCCGCGATGAACACCACGGCAAGCGATCACCAGCTTCGGGTCGTGCTGGTCACGACGGGCATCATGGTGCTCCTGTCGGTGATCGCCGGTGTGTCCTTCGGCGCGCTGCTGCAGCGCCGGACGCTGCGCTGGTTGCTGCGCGGCGAGTCGCCGTCCACCGCCGATGCGCGGCGTGCGTTGCGCATGCCGCGCGACATGGCGTTCCTCGCCGGCGTCCTCTGGCTCGTCGGCGGCGCCGTGATCTCCACCTCGGCGGCCCTGGTCGGCCAGGACGCGGAAACCATCGCGGGCATCAGTGGCGGCATCGTCATCGCCGCGCTCAGTTCGGCCGGCATCACCTATCTCGTGATCAGCCGGATGAACAGTCCCGTCGCGCGGCTGGCGCTCGCTGCCGCGCCGCCGAGCGAGACGCCGATCTTCGGCGTCGGCTGGCGGCTGCTCCTGCTCTGGGCGCTCACGAGCGGCACGCCGATCGTCGGTCTGGTGCTCGTGCTCACCGCGCCGCGCAGCAAGACGAACATCCTCGCGGTCGGGGTCGGCGTGGCGATCGTCGCGATCGTCGTCGGCGGGTACTCGACGCTGCTGTCCGCGCGATCGATCGGCACCCCGCTGCGCGGCATGGTGGACGCGTTGCACCGTGTCGCGCGGGGCGATCTCGACGTCGCCGTGCAGATCGAGGACGCCGGCGAGATCGGGCTGCTCCAGAGCGGCTTCAACGAGATGGTCGCCGGCCTGCGCGAGCGAGAACGAATCCAGGACCTGTTCGGCCGGCATGTGGGGACGGCGGTCGCCGCCGAAGCGATCAGCGGCGGCGTGACATTGAGCGGCGAACAACGCAACGTCGTGGCGCTGTTCGTCGACATCACCGGGTCCACCCGACTGACCCGCGAGGTCGACCCCGTTCAGTTCGTAGCGATGCTCAACCGCTTCTTTGCGGTCGTCGTCGACGAGGTCGAACGCAGCGGCGGCCTGGTGAACAAGTTCGAGGGGGATGCCGCGCTGTGCGTGTTCGGTGCGCCCGCCGAGCTCGATGATCCGGCCACTGCGGCGTTGCGAGCGGCCCGAACCATCCGTGACCGGGTGGACGCGATGGGGGAGGTGGAAGTGGGCATCGGGGTGGCCTGTGGCCCGGTGATCGCCGGACAGGTTGGGACAGCCTCTCGGCTGGAATACACGATCATCGGCGACGCAGTGAACCTGGCGGCCCGGCTCACCGATCAGGCCAAGCGGGTCGACGGTCACATCCTGGCCAGCGACATGGCGGTCGAGCAGGCATCGGAGGCGGAACGAGAGCACTGGGTGCCTGCCCGCGTGATGCGGCTACGTGGCCGCGAGGAACCCACTCGCACCTACCGCACCGTTACCGACGGGCGGCGTGGCGGTACTGCCGCGCCGTCCCTAGCGCGCCGGATATCCGATGTCGCCAAGGCCGTGGCCGAGCTCCCGCAGCATGGCTCGCAGCACCGGCAGTGACACGCCCACCACGTTGTGGTGATCGCCCATCACGCCCTCGACGAACCATCCGCCGAGCCCGTCGACGGTGAACGCGCCGGCAACCGCGACCGGCTCACCGGTTGAGCAGTAGGCGTCGATCTCGTCGTCGCTGATGTCGGCGAAGCGCACCTCGGTGGCGACCGCACGGCTGACTTGCGCGCTCGCGGAGGTGTCGATCAGGCAGTGTCCTGTATGCAGCGTGCCGGTGTTCCCGCGCAGCCCGCGCCACCGCTGTGCCGCAGCCTCGACGGTGCCCGGCTTGCCGAGGGCGCGACCGTCGAGTTCGAGCAGGGAGTCGCACCCGAGGACCAACGCGTCACCGGTGCCGGGTTGCGCCGCGACCGCTGCCGCCTTCAGCTCGGCGAGCCGCAGGGCCAACTCGGCCGGCGTGGCCGCGGTGACCCCGTCCTCGTCCACCCCGCTGACCACGACCTCGGGTCGCACGCCGGCTCGGCGCAGCGTCTCCAGACGCGCCGGCGAGGCCGACGCAAGGACGAACCGGGTCATGAGCGCGCCGCTCACAGGCCGATCGACTTGGAGATCACGCTCTTCATGATCTCGCTGGTACCGCCGTAGATCCGGGTGACCCGGGCGTCGCGGTAGCGGCGCGAGATCGGGTACTCGTCCATGAACCCGTAGCCGCCGTGCAGTTGCAGACAGCGGTCCATGACCCGGCCCTGCAGTTCGGTGCAGTAGTACTTGGCCTTGGCTGCGTCGGCAGCGTCGAGTCGGCCCGCGACGAGGCGGTCGACGCAGCGGTCGAGGAACGCCTGCGCGATGTCGATCTCGGTGCACAGGTCGGCGAGCACGAACTTGGTGTTCTGGAAGGAGCCGACGGCGGTGCCGAAGGCCTTGCGGTCGCGCACGTACCGAACGGTCTCCTTGAAGGCCGCCTGAGCCTCCGCCAGGGCGCTCACCGCGATCGAGGTGCGCTCCTGCGGCAGCTTCTCGGTGAGCTGACCGAAGCCGTCGCCCTCGCTGCCCAGCAGGTTCTCGACCGGTACGCGGACGTCGGTGAACGACAGTTCGGCGGTGTCCTGCGAGTGCAGCCCGAGCTTGGCCAGGTTCCGTCCACGCTCGAAGCCTGGCGTGCCCCGTTCCACGATGAGGAGAGACATATTCCCTCTTCGATCAGCCGCGTCGCCGCCGGTCTTCACGGCGGTGATCACGAGATCGGAGTTGATGCCGTTGGTGATGAAGGTCTTCGATCCGTTGACGACGTAGTGGTCACCGTCGCGCTTCGCCGTAGTCCGCATCCCGGCGAGGTCGGATCCGGCCCCCGGCTCGGTCATCGCCACCGCGGTGATCAGCTCGCCGGACGCGATGCCGGGCAGCCAGCGCTGCTTCTGGTCGGCGTCGGCGAAGGAGAGGAAGTAGGGCAGGCAGGTGTCGTTGTGCAGTGACAGGCCGAGCCCGGAGCCGGTGATCCCGGCGTCGGCGATCTGCTCGTCGAGGATCTGGTTGAACCGGAAGTCGTCGACCCCGCCGCCGCCGTACTCCTCCGGCACCGACATCCCGAGAAACCCGGAGCGGCCGGCCTCGAGGAAGATCTCGCGCGGGGTGATGCCGTCCTCTTCCCACTCCAGGTAGTGGGGGACGATCTGCTTGTCGACGAAGGCGCGGAACGCCTCGCCGAAGGCGAGGTGGTCGCCGGTGTAGTGCTCGCGATTCACGCGGTCACTCTATTGTCTTGCGGATGGCAGCGGACGAGGCGATCGGGGTCATCGGCGGCTCGGGCTTCTACTCGCTGCTGACCGACGCCGAGCAGCGCCACGTCGAGACGCCGTACGGCGCGCCGAGCGACCCGCTCACCGTCGGCTCGCTCGCCGGCCGCACGGTCGCGTTCCTGCCGCGGCACGGTGCTGACCATCGCTACGCGCCACATGTGGTCCCGTACGCCGCGAACCTGTGGGCGCTGCGCGCTTCGGGCGTGCGGCAGGTCGTGTCGCTGTCTGCGGTGGGCTCGTTGACGACGGCCCTGCCCACCGGATCGCTCATCGTGCCGGACCAGGTCGCTGACCGCACCCACGGCCGGACGCACACGTACCACTCCGCCGGTGCGGGCGTGGGGCACGCCACGTTCGCCGATCCCTACTGCCCGCGCGGCCGCGCCGCGGCCCTCGGTACGGACGGTGTGCACGACGGAGGCACGCTGGTGGTCGTGAACGGGCCGCGCTTCTCCAGCCGCGCCGAGTCGCTGGAGTTCCAGTCGCACGGCTGGTCGATCATCGGCATGACCGCGATGCCCGAGGCGGGACTCGCCCGCGAACTCGCACTCTGCTACACGACGCTGGCGCTCGTCACCGACCTCGACGCCGGCGTCGAGGCGGGCCACGGCGTGACCCATGCCGAAGTGCTCGAGACCTTCGCGGCCAACCTGCCGCGACTGCGCGAACTCCTTGTCGCCACGCTGGAACGGCTGCCGGCAGCGCAGGGCGACTGCGTGTGCGCCGACCTCTCCGGCGCTCCGCCGTCGTTCGTCCTGCCGGGTTAGCCCGCTCACCCGACCTGGATCTTGTGCGGTTTCAAGCCCCCGCCTTGGCGGGAACTCGCACAAGATCAAACCGTGGGTCGTGGCGATCTGCCGCGGTGCCGGATATCCGTCGCTGCTTTGCACCCGTAGCGGTCGCTATCTCCGGTTGGAGCGCGGCGTTAGCAGCCGCTGCGGGTGCAAAGGCACCGGAAACGCGTTCATCAACGACCGGTAACTACACCACCGCTTTCGACAATGGCGCTCGGCCGCAGGCCGGATAGCCTGACCGGCATGGCATCGGTCGATCTCAGCTACGACGGCCCGCTCGCCGTCGTCACCCTCGACGCACCACCGCTCAACCTGTTCGACGCCGCGATGGTGACGCAGCTGCGGGCGGCGGTCGACACGGTCGCCGACGCGCGGGAGGCGCGCGGCCTGCTGATCCGGGCCAACGGACGGGCGGTGTCGGGCGGGGTCGACGTCAACCTGTTCGGAACGCTCGACCCGGCGAGCGGCACCGCGCTGTGGCGCGACTGGCTCGCAATGATCCACCGGATCGAGTCCCTCCCCTTCCCGACGGTGTTCGCCGCGCACGCGTTGTGCCTGACCGCGGCGTTCGAGATCTCGCTGGCGTGTGACTTGCTGCTCGCCGCGGAGTCGGCGAGGTTCGGACTCGTCGAGATCGTGGTGGGGTTGACGCCGTCGATGGGCGGGCCGCAACGGCTGGCCGAGCGGGCCGGCCCGGCGCGGGCCCGCGAGCTCATCTACAGCGGCGAGCTGTATGGCGCCGCGACACTCGAGCGGTGGAACGTGGTGAACCGGGTGCTCCCCGACGACGGCTTCGCCGCCGCAGCGCACGCCTTCGCGCTGCGGCTGGCGAGCGGGCCGACCCGGGCGCACGCGGCGACGAAGGCGATCATCCGGGCGCAGCTGGCCGGCGGGACGCGCGCGGCCGATGAGGTGACTCCGGAGATCTCCGGCGCGCTGTTCGGCACCGAGGATCTGCAGAACGCGGTCCGGTCGTTCCTCGCGGACGGGCCGGGAAAGGCGACCTACGCGGGTCGCTGATCGCGCAGCACCGCGCGGTGCGTCGGGCGCGCGGCCTCGTAGACGGCCAGCCCGGCCGGCGTGAGTGACGCGTACACGCACCGCCGGTCGTCGGTGCACATGACCCGCTCGACAAGCGCGTCGTCCTCGAGCCGGGCGACCAGCCGGGACAGCGCACTCTGCGAGAGGTGTGCGTGTTCACCGAGCTCGTTCATCTTCAACGCGTGCTCCGGCTTGGCGTCGGCCAATCGCTCCAGGACCGCGAACTCGCTGGCGGAGATGCCGTGTTGCGACTCCAGAGTGCTGTCGAGGACGCACGTGACCCGGTGATAGCGGCTCATCAGGTCCTGCCACGCCTGCGCAAGCTGCTCGTCGTCGCGCTTGGCCATACCGCCGATGATACCACATGCAACGACATCTAATGCGTATGCAAAATATGTTGCTGCAACTCATGCATCTGCATACATTGGAGAAATGACTTCTCCCCCCATCGCCTGGAGCCGTGCGACCTGGGCCCTGCTCGTGGTCCTCTGCGGCGCGCTGTTCCTCGACGCCCTCGACATCTCCATGATCGGCGTCGCGTTGCCGTCGATCGGCTCCGACCTGCACATGTCGCCCGGCTCGCTGCAGTGGATTGTGAGCGCGTACGTGCTCGGCTACGGCGGCCTGCTGTTGCTCGGCGGACGAGCCGCCGACCTGATCGGCCGCCGTCCGGTCTTCCTCGCAGCTGTCGCCGTATTCGGCGTCGCGTCGCTGGTGAGCGGCTTCATGAGCAACGACTCGGCGCTGATCGCGCTGCGCCTGATCAAGGGCGTCTCGGCCGCGTTCACGGTCCCCGCCGGCCTGTCCATCATCACCACCCGGTTCCCCGAAGGCGCCGAGCGCAACCGCGCGCTCAGCATCTACACCGTCTGCGGCGCGAGCGGGTTCTCCTTCGGGCTCGTGATCGGCGGCCTGCTCACCGAGCTCGGCTGGCGCGCCACGCTGCTCGCTCCGGCGCCGGTGGCGCTGCTGATCGTCCTGGCGGGCTGGCGGCTGATCCCGCACGCGGCGATCGGCCGGCTGCGGCTGCGGGAACTCGATCTCCTCGGTGCGTTCACCAGCACCGCGTCGCTGCTCGTCCTCGTCTACGCAGTCGTCGACGCGCCTAACCGCGGTTGGGGCAGCGCAACAACGATCGGTCTGCTTCTGCTCAGCGTGGCGCTGATGAGCGGGTTCGTGCTCATCGAGCGGCGGCACGCGCACCCGCTCGTCCGGCTCGGCATCCTGCGTTCGCGCCGGCTGCTGCACGCGAATCTCAGCGGCGCTGTCATGGCGGGCGGCTACTTCTCCTTCCAGTTCGTCGTCACCCTGTACGTGCAGAACTCGCTCGGCTGGTCGCCGTTGTCGATGGCGCTCGCCTTCCTGCCGGCCGGCGTGCTGGTGATGGCCAGTGCGACCCGGATGGGTGCGGTGCTGGAACGGGTGGACACGGCCAAGCTGATCTTCGGCGGGCTGTCGGCCTTCGTGGTCGCGTACCTGCTGTTCCTGCGGGTCGAGCCGGGGATGAACTACGCCAACTTCCTGCTGCCGACGATCATCCTGCTCGGCGTCGGTTTCGGGCTGGCGTTCCCGTCCATAAACGCCCAGGCCACGACCGGGGTCGCGCCGCACGAACAGGGCCTCGCATCGGGGCTGGTGAACACGAGCATCCAGGTCGGCGGCGCGATCGTGCTCGCCGTGGTGTCCGCGATCATCGGCAACCGCCAGGCCGCCGCGCCCGGTGAGCTGCTGCCCGGCATGGCCGCCACCATCGCGGTCGTCGTCGGGGTGTCGGTGCTCGGTTTGCTCGTCACCGGCGGCGTCCTGCTGTCGAAGTACCGCGCCGACCGGGCGCTGGTCGTCGCCGAAGCGGCAGAACCGGCCGACCTCGTCCTGTCCGAGGTTTCCTGACCCGACCCGCTACCTGGCGGCGGCGCGCCAGCCGTTCGGACCGTGCAACAGCGGCCGGCGGTGCGTCGCCGCCGGGTCGGCCCAGCTGCCCCGGCGATCCCGGTCGTCCGGGGCGGCGGCCCCGCCCGCGGCCGATGCGGCCGCCACGACCGCGGTGAGTGCGGCCAGTTCTTCGGCCGTCGGCGACCCGCTGACGACACGCAGCACGGGACGCGGAGTCCCTTCAGCATTCACAGCGGAATGTTTCCGTGCTTCTTCGGCGGCAGCGACTCACGCTTGTTGCGCAGCATGCGCAGCGCCTTGATCACGACGGCGCGGGTCTCCGACGGTGGGATGACCGCGTCCACGTAGCCACGCTCGGCCGCCATGTAGGGGGTCAGCAGCGTGTCCTCGTACTCCTGGACGAGTTGCGCGCGCAGGCCTTCAGGGTCGTCGGTCTTCGCCAGCGCCTTGCGGTGCAGGATGTTCACCGCGCCCTGCGCCCCCATCACCGCGATCTGCGCGGTCGGCCACGCAACGTTGAAGTCTGCGCCCAGGTGTTTGGAGCCCATGACGTCGTAGGCGCCGCCGAACGCCTTGCGGGTGATGACCGTGACCTTGGGAACGGTCGCCTCGCAGTAGGCGTAGATCAGCTTGGCGCCGCGCCGGATGATGCCGGCGTGCTCCTGGCCCACGCCGGGCAGGAAGCCGGGCACGTCGACCAGCGTCAGCACCGGCACATTGAACGCGTCGCAGGTGCGCACGAACCGCGCCGCCTTCTCCGAGGCGTCGATGTCGAGGCAGCCGGCGAAGTGCGTCGGCTGGTTGGCGACGACGCCGACCGGAAAGCCCTCGATCCGGCCGAAGCCGACAATTATGTTCTGCGCGAACAGCTCGTGGACCTCGAGGAAGTCACCGTCGTCGAGCAGGTGCGCGATGACCTCGTGCATGTCGTAGGGCGTGTTCGCCGAGTCGGGGATGAAGGTGTCGAGGAAGGCGTCGGACTCGTCGACCTCGTCGGTCACCGTCGTGTCGTACGCCGGCAACGGGTCGAGATTGTTCGACGGCAGGTACGAGAGCAGGGCCTTGACGTAGCTGATCGCGTCCTGCTCGTCGGCCCCGAGGTAGTGGGCGTTGCCGCTCTTCGTGTTGTGCGTGCGAGCGCCGCCCAGTTCCTCGAGGGTGACTTCCTCGCCGGTCACCGTCTTCACGACGTCCGGGCCGGTGATGAACATCTGCGAGGTCTGGTCGACCATGACGATGAAGTCGGTCAGCGCGGGGGAGTAGACGTGGCCGCCTGCCGCAGCGCCCATGATCAGCGAGATCTGGGGGATGACGCCCGAGGCGCGGACGGTGCGGTGGAAGATGTCGCCGTACAGGCCGAGCGAGACGACGCCCTCCTGGATGCGCGCGCCGCCGCCCTCGTTGATGCCGACAACGGGACAGCCCACCTTCATCGCGAAGTCGAGGACCTTGACGATCTTCTCGCCGTACACCTCGCCGAGCGCGCCGCCGAACACCGTGACGTCCTGGCTGAACACGCACACGGGGCGGCCGTCGACGGTGCCGTAACCGGTGACCACGCCGTCACCGAAGGGCCGGTTCTTGTCCATGCCGAAGTTCGTCGAGCGGTGTCGCGCGAACTCGTCCAGCTCGATGAAGGACCCCTCGTCGAGCAACGCGTGCACCCGCTCGCGGGCCGTCATCTTGCCCTTGGCGTGCTGCTTCTCGACCGCGCGCTCCGAGCCGGCGTGCACCGCCTCGTCGTAGCGCCGCTCGAGGTCGGCGAGCTTTCCGGCGGTCGTGTGCGGATCGAGCTCGAGACCGTCAGCGCCCACCGGATCAACCACCATGGAAGAGCAGCCTAATCGGGGGCCGATCCGTAGGGTTAGCTGCATGGAGCGTGCTGCGCTCGATGTCACCGCGCTGCGCGCGGCCTTGGCCGCCCGGTGGGCGCGCGTGGAGGTCGTCCCGTCCACCGAATCCACCAACGCCGACCTGCTTGCCGACGCGTCCGCGCCGGACCGCAGCGTGCTCGTCGCGGAGCACCAGGTTGCCGGCCGTGGACGCTTCGACCGGTCGTGGACCTCGCCGGCGCGCGCCGGGCTCACCTTTTCCGCGCTGTTGCGGCCCGAGCTGCCGAGGCCCGAATGGGGCTGGCTGCCGCTGCTCGCTGGGGTCGCCGTCGCCGAGGCGGTGCAGGAGGTCACGCGGCTGGCACCGGGTCTGAAGTGGCCGAACGATCTGCTGGCCGCGGACGGGCGCAAGCTCGCCGGCATTTTGGCCCAGACGGCCGGGTCGGCGGTCGTCGTGGGCGTCGGGCTCAACGTGGACACCGCCGAGGCGGAACTTCCGGTGGACACGGCGACCTCGCTGATGCTCGCCGGTGCCGCGTCCGTCGATCGGACGGCCCTGCTCGTGGCGATCCTGCGCCGGTTGGACGCGCGGTACGCCCAGTGGATCGACTGCGGCGGGGACGCCGGCGCCTGCGGGCTCGCCGCGGCCTACCGGGAGGCCTGCACCACGCTGGGCCGCCCCGTGCAGGTCCGGCTGGCCGAGCACGAACTCGTCGACGGGGTGGCGACCGACGTGGACAGCCTCGGCCGGTTGGTGCTGCAGACCGCCGACGGGGAGCTCTCGGTCGTCGCCGGCGACGTCGAACACGTCCGATCTGCCTGACGGACGGCCCCGGAACCGATAGCCTCCCGGTGGATATCGGTCTAGGAGGCTGGCGTGGCGTACCCCGACAAGATCCTCGCGAACGACGAGAAGCTCGTCGAACACCTGCACCCGTCGTGGATCACGCTGGTGCCGGCGACCCTGTGGTTCATCGTGATCTGCGCCGCGGCCGGCGCCGGCATCGCGTTCGCGCCGGACAACGGCACCGGACGCACGGTGGTCATCATTGCGATCATCGTCGTGGGCTTCCTCCTGCTGTGCTGGCTGGCGTTCACGCCGTGGATCCAGTGGCGCACCACGCACTACGTGTTCACCACGCACCGGGTGCTGATCCGGCGTGGCGTGCTGCACCGCACCGGCCGGGACATCTCGCTCCAGCGGATCAGCGACGTCGCGTTCAGCCAGTCCCTGTGGGACCGGATGGTGCGGGCCGGGTCGGTCACCATCGAGTCGGCCGGTGAGCAGGGCCAGGAGATTCTCGAGAACATCCCGCGCTCCGACGACGTCCAGCAGATGATCAACCGGCTGGTCGAGGAGGACAGCGGGCGCCGTTCACGCCAGGCCTACGGAACCGGCTTCCAGCAGGGGCCTGAGGGCGGTTACCAGCAGGGACCGGGCGGCGGTCAGCACCCGCCGACCCAGCAGTACCCGCCGCAGGCCTGAACCCGCCTACCGCACTCGGTAGGCGAGCAGCAGGCTGCCACTGGGTGTCGATGCCGCGCTCAACAGCTCGAGTCGCCGGATCTCGTCCGCCGGCGTGAACAGCCGGCGGCCTGCGAAGCCGACGGCGGGGGCGACGACCAGCCGCAGCTCGTCGACCAGCCCGGCCGCGAGCAGCGATTGAGCCAGCTGGATGCTGCCGTGCACGCCGATGTCGCCGCCGGGCCGGGCCTTCAGGTCACGGACCAGGTCTTCGGGCGGGCCGGCGACCGCCTCGGCGTTGTGCCACGGCCGGGACAGCGGCGAGGACGTGACGACGTACTTGCGCACGTTGTTGATGAAGTCTGCGAACGGCTGGTCGGCGACGTCGGGCCAGAACCCGGACCATTCGTCGTACATGCCCCGGCCCAGCACCACGGCGTCCTGGGTGCTGACGATCTCTGCCTCGTTGTCGTCCATCACGGCGTCGAACTCGGGGGGCTGGTTCGGCCTGTCGTCCGGAGTGAAGTACTGCGCGGGGTCGTCGACCGCGCCGTCGAGCGACATCAACGTGTAGAGCACGACCTTGCGCATGTGGCGGCCTTCCTACCGGCTGTTCCGTCGATTTCTCAGCCTAGGGAGCGTCCTCCAACAAGTGGTGAGTTGTTCCCGTCGGCGGGCACAATTCACCACTTTCGGCCGCTAGGGACCGCGATCGCGGTTCAGTCGGTGAGGTCGAGGCGGCGCAGCGCGTCGGGGTCGTCCTCGTCCACGGTGCAACCGTTCCGACAGTCCAGGGCGGCGAGGTGGATACGGGGTTCTCCTACCCGGCCCGTCGGTTCCGGCCATACGTGCACCACGGCACCATCGCGACCGCAAACCGGGCAATCAACCGCGAGCGGGACTGTGTCCACACTTCACCTGCGCTCTCCCGCACAAGATCGTTACAGCGGTCGCGAGGTTTCGGCATACCGCAAGGTATGCAGGCTAGCCGAATGGCGACACGGCGGAAAATCGGAGGCGCCGCCACCTTCGGTTCAGGACAGGTCGACGCCGCAGCTGCGTTTTGCGTCAGCAGCCACTGCGCTCACTGCCTTGCGCACAGCTGCGGCGTCGACCGTTTTCACCTTCGACGAATCGCCACCTGATTCGACGAAGGTGATCACCGCGGGACCCAGCACTTGCCACGATCCGGCAATCGAGGCAGGTGCAACGGCCTCGAGCTCGGCCAGGAAGGCCCGAGTCGAAGTCAACAGTGCTGGGTCGTTCGCGGTGACGCCTGGAAGGATCGACCGGCCCGCTGCGATGGTCTGGCGGAGCATGCCGCAGTAGTCGGTCGGTGAGGCGGACAGCCCGGCTGATCCCGCCTCGGGATGGTTCGTGTCGAGCGTGCTGCCGACCCGGTGCGCGCTGTTCGACCACCACCGCGTGGCGATCAGCGCGGACGAGAACGACTGCTCGCCCACCGACACGGTGCCGCCGTCGGCGGCGCCGCCACCGGTGCACGCAGTGGCGACCGGCGCCATCGACAGCGCTGCACAGATTGCGACGATCCGACGCATGGCGATGCGCTACTTCCCGGCCGAGGCAGACAGCGCGGCGCCCTCGTCCGGGGTCGTCGGCACGACGAACGCCTGCATCGTCAGACTCAAGGTGAAGGCACCGCTCGACGCCGTGGCGCCGCTTTCCGCGGCCGCCCCGCCCGAGAGTCCGAGCTGGCTGATCAGCACGGCCCGCGGTTGCACCGCCTGCAGCTGGTCCAGGAACTTCGACAGCGCCGCGGCCGATCCGCTCACCGTCGCGTTGATCGGCAGCGCGTAGGCACTCGGCGCCACGATCACCGCCGGCGCGGTCTCCGGCGTTGCCCCGGCGCTCGCGGTGGGCTGCGCCGCGACGACCGGAGTCACCGCGATCGGCTGACCGACGGTGAGTGCTGTGACGTCAGTCAGCGTCGCGTTCCCGAGGCTCTGCAGGGTGCGCAGGAAGTCGGAGATGCCGCTCGTCGAAGGCAGCGCCTGTTGCAGCGCCTGCAGTTCCGCCTGGTACTTGCCGAGGTTCTGATTCTGCTCACGCAGGGCGTCGAGGCGCGCCTGCAGCACGATGTTCTGCTGCTGGACGGTCGCGGCCCGGCCAACCACATCGGCGGTGTTCGACCGCTGCGGGCTGACGAAGAAGAAGTAGCCGATGAGCAGCATCACGAACGCGATCAGACCGCCGGCGACGAGCCAGAGCCGCTCGATCTGGGACCGCGGCACGGTGTTCTCGCGCTTGGGGAGAGTGGGCATCTTCACGAGCCTCGGCAGCGACGGCCTGGTCAGGGTGGGGGCGGGCATGTCAGTTCCCTCCTGTCGCGACCGACGCGTCGGTGGCGTACCTGCCGCCGAGTGCATCGGTCGTGATGACGGCGGTAATGGTGAACGTGACCGGCCGGCTGCTCGCCTGCACCGCGGAGATCAGCGGAGCGGTCACACCCTTGATCCGGCTCAACGCGTCGGCGTAGGCCGCAACGGTTCGCTTGTCCGGCGCGTTGCCCGTGATGCTGAGCTGGCCGATGGAGGCGCTCCCGGTCTGGTTGAGCACGTCGCTCTCCGAGACAGTGCCCACCGATCCCGGCGTGACGGTGCCGGTGATCGACTCGACCGCGACGCCGGCCGGTGCCTTGTCGCGCAGGGTCGTGAGCATCGTCTTCCACGACAGGTCACCGACCATCAGCAGCTCAAGCTGGGAGCGGGTGTCGGCGATCTGGGTCTGTGCCTGCACCAGTGGGGTGAACTGGGCCTGCTGGCTCTGCAGGGCGAGACCCTGCCGCTGCAGATCGGCGAGATCGCTGTTGGCCGTCCGGGTGTGCCACCACGACAGGCCGTACCAGCCGATCAGCGCGACCAGCACGACGACCAACCCGAGCAAGACCTGCTTGCGAACCACGACGACCTGCCGGGCGCTGAGCACCTCGTCCGGCATGAGGTTCGCGCGGATCGGCACGAAGCGGACCTCGCCGCTCACCTGCCGAGCCGGCGCGGGGGACGGGGGGATGAGGGTGGTGGCCATCATGCGGCTCCCAACGTGAGGCCGATCGAGACGGCGGCGGATGAGCGGAATCGGCCCAGGGCGTCGTGCCGGCCGCCTTGGCGGGGATCGACGACCCGCTGGAGCGGGTCGGAGAGGAACGCGGGTATCCCGAGCTCGTCGGTGAGCCGCTCCGGCAGTCCTGGAAGCAGGGCGGCCCCACCGACGAGCGCGAGGCGGCGCACGCGCTCGCCGGGATGGGACGTGGCGAAGTAGGTGAACGAACTGCGGATCTCGGTGATCAGCGGCCGGATGGCCTCGGCGACGACGTCCGCACTCTCGTCGTTGTCCTCGCTGCGCAACCCGACCCGACACTTCACCGTCTCGGCCTCGGAGTTGGAGAGGCCGAGCCGGGTGGCGAGCATGCTGGTCACCTCGGCGCCGCCGCGCGGGATGGTCCGCACGATCTTCGGCGTCCCGTCGGTGTGCACGATGATGTTCGTCCCGTTCGCCCCGATGTCGAGCAGCGCCTCGGTGTCCTGCGCGAGGTGTGCCGACGCACGCAGCGCTGCGAAGCACGCGAGGTCGACCTGGGCGACGTGCAGCCCGGCCGCCTCGACGGCGCGCACGGTGTCGAGCACCGGCGCCTTCGGCGCGGCGATGAGCAGGCCGTGCACCGTGTCGCCGGGCGAGTCGCCCTTCTCGAGCGGGTAGAAGTCGAGCAGCGCCTGCTCGACCGGCAGCGGCAACACGTCGCGGACGAGGAACGGCAGCGCCTGCCGCAGATCCTTCGGCGGCAGCCTGGCGATGTCGATCTCGCGGACGACCACCTGCTGGTGGCTGACGCCCAGGATGACGTCCTTCGTGTTGAACGTGTGTGATGTCCAGAGCTGCCGGAGCGCCGAGGTGACGACCTTGTCGTCCTTGATGACCCCGCCGGCGACGGTGCCGGGCGGCAGGAACACCTGGCCGAAGTTGTCGATGGTCGGCCGGTCCTTGTTCAGGGTCGCTTCGACGGCTCGGATCGACGTGGATCCGATGTCGAGGCCTACGAGGGTGGCGGGCACGGGTTCTCCTTGGGGTCAGGCCGGCAGCAGCGAGGCGTACCAGTTACTGATCGGCACGGTGACGAACAAGGCGAGCACTGCGGCGCTCACCAGACAGGGAGTTATCCGGACGGCGACCGCGGTGCCGGAGTGCTTGCTGACCGCCGCGGCGCTTCCCCCGACGCAGGCGATCAGCAGGCTGCCGGCCGCCGTGATGAACAGTGCGTTCCAGGAGAGCCAGCCGAGGTACAGGCCGACCAACCCGGCGAGCTTGACGTCCCCGAACCCCAACCCGTTCGGGTACGCGAGCGCGAGGGCGAAGTAGAGCGCGAGCAGCGCCACCATGCCGGTCAGCGCCCGCACCCCGGAGTACCAGTTGCCCGATGCGGCTCCGGCGGGCATCAGCAGCATCACCGTGACGACGTAGGACGGCAAGATGATCGAGTCCGGCAGCCGGCGCAGGTCGAAGTCCATCATCGTCAGCGCGACGCCCACGGTGACGAGGTAGAGATAGGCGGGCAACTGCGCAGTGACGCCGAACCGCAGCGTCAGTGCCGCGAACAGCACGGCTCCGGCGACCTCGACGGACACGTACCGCACGCTCACGCCTCCGCGCTCGCCGCGCTGGGCGCGGTACACGATCGCGTTCAGCAACACGCCCACGCCGAGACCGATCCCGGCCATCAGCGCGACTAGTGACATGGACACGTTCATGACGGTGGGTTCACGGTCGCGCTGATGCTCACGATGTGCCAGAGCGCACCCGTGTTGGACGTCGTGTCTACCGGGTTCGGGAAGCCCGAGGTCTTGCCCAGCTCGCTCGACAGGTCGAGGTACTGCTGGGCCATCTGGTAGCCGGAGTACGGCCGGCCGGTTGCGCCGACGGCGTCCGGGATCGGCCACTCCTCGCCGACCGGCGCGTGGTGAGCCATGCCCAGTGATCCGACGACGGTCAGGTAACCCAGCGGGTTGCCCCGATTGTGGTTGTCCACGGTGAACTCGCCGCCGCACACTCCGCCGCCGTCGGGAGGTTGCGGGCAGTCGATGTGCCCTGCGGAGTTACCGAGCGCAAAGACAGCGCCGTAGACGGTGAGACCGGCAAGGTCCGGCCGTAGGTTGACGTACTGCTGGTCGGGCCTGGCGCTGGCGACCGGTGCGTTGGTGTAGAGGCCGGTGATGTCGTTCGGGCACCACCCGGATGAGGTGTTCGCGATCTGGGCCGCGGCGGTGATCGCGCACTTCACCGGGTGGTAGACGTGCACGTTGTTGCGGCCGACTAGTTCCAGCGCACTTGCGGGGTCCGGGTCCGAAGCCTTCTGCGGGTTCGGCTGATTGACGTTCGACGTCGTGAGGTTGGCGTCGTTCGGGCCGGTCGACGCGGTGATCACCACGTCGTCGTCCGCGACCAGCGCCATGCTGTGGCGCACCTTGCCCTCGACGTAGAGGTCGCCGGGCGCGTTCGCTCCGAAGGTGTTGGTCGGGCCGTTCTGGTTTCCGTCGAAACCCATCTGGTACTGGGTGATGTCATTCATCGCCGGGAAGCTGCTGCGGGCAGCGACCGTCGTGGTGGTGGTGGTCGCCTTCTTCACCGTGAACGTCGCGGTGAACTGGGCGATCTTCTGCCCGCCACCCAGCAGCGCGGTGCCGTTCCCCCACACGTAATTGCCTAGGTTCACGCACAGGCCGGCGACGAGCGCGACGTTGCACGTGCCGATCTGCAGGGTCACGGTGGCGGTGAAGCAGCTGGTGTCGGTGGCCGGCGCCGCATGGCTGTTGCCGGCGACGCTGTCGAACATCGCGTCGTTGGTCGGCGCGCTGATGGGCGTGTCGGTCGCGGTTCCGGCGACGCCGGTCGACTGGGTGCAGCCGCCGCCATTGCCCGCGGTCACGGCGGCCGCCCATCGATGGCTGCGGTTGTCGACGAAGGTCGGCGCGCTGTTCGCGCCGTCGCTCGAGTTGCCCTGCGAGACGAAGCTGTTGACCAGCGTCTGCAGTTGCGCGGTGGTCGTGTAGTTGCCCGGGTTGGCCGCGATCGCCGCCTTGACCTGCGCCTTGACCCAGGAGTAGGGATTCGCGGAGCTGCCCTTCGGCACATAGCAGTTGAAGAACTTGAAGTTCAGTCCGGCGGTGGAGGTGTCGCACGCGCCGTTGCTCGTGTAGCTGGTCCACTGCGGCACCCAGGCGCCGTCGGCCTTGGTGCTCGGGTTGTCGCCGGCCGCGGGCGCGTACGCCGCGTCCGTAGCGGTGTTCGTGTAGGTGGGTGTGCCGACGACCGTCCCGCTGGTGCCGTTCGTCAGGTAAAAGACGCTGTTCGTCGTCGTCGGGGTGTCGCCGAGCCGCTGCCCGGTGACCGGCCAGCCGCTGTTGCCGTGGGCGCTCGCCGGAGTGGTGTTGGGCACGTTTCCCTTGTCCGCGACGCGGACGATGGAGATCCCGGTGAGGTCGACCGACTGGGCAGCCATCCCGTTCGCACCGGCACCGGGGTAGCAGGTAGCCGGCGCCGTGGGGTGCGCAGCGCTCCAACTGGCCACCCACGTCGACGTCGTGCCGGGACTGGTGACGGTGGCGTGCGCGTCATCGTTGTTGAACTTGATCCGGGTCGGTCCGCTGTACACGCAGGCGGTATCCGGGATCGCCGGCGCGGCGGTGGGCAGCTTCGGCAGCGTGCTCGGGTCCTGCCACTGGACGTTCGGGTACAGGGAGCTGTCCGAGGGGGACCCGCCGACCTCGAGCGGGTAGCCCGCGCACACCAGGTTGAACGCGCGGTAGTTCTGCCCCGGCGACGTGCTGCACACCCCGGCGTCGGCGCTGGTGTACTGCCACCCGGTGACAACCGGCTGGTCGAACTCCGGCCCGGGTCCGCCCGGCCAGCTGTTGCTGAGCAGCAGGGCGTCATGCGTGGCGTAGCGGCCCGGGTTGCTGCCGGCATTGTGGGCCGGCGCCAGCAGCTTGGTGTACGAACCCCACGACGTGTGGCACGGCTCGTAATCGGTGTAGTTGTTGCCAGCAAGCCCCGAGTAGGTGAAGTCGACGTAGGGGTTCGGGGAACTCGGTGGCGGGTTGTTACCGCGGCCGCCCTTCACGTCGTACGCCGCATTGCAGACCGCGACCTTGCCGGCCGCAGTGCCGGGTGACGCCGGACCCCACCGCATGACGTTGCCCTTGATCGGCACCGTCGCGGCGCTGGTGGCGGTCGAATCCAGCGCGATGTCGTGGGCCTGGAAGTCGGTCAGGGCGGTCGCCGAGGACGACGTCTCGAAACCGGTGACCATGCCGTACTTGAACAGGTCTTGGGACGCTCCGGGGACGACGTCACCGATCACCGTCCGCGTCGCGGACACACCGCCCTCGCGAACCTTGCCGACCGACTCCACTCGGAAGTACTTCGTGGTCGGGTAGGAGTGCCACCGGTAGGTCGTCGTGTACGCGCTGTCCGCACCCGGCACCGGGATGGTGACCGGGCCGGAGTCGTTGCTCAGGTTGGCGTGGGCCGCGCAGTCGGCAGGGGAGGTGGCCGACGGACACTGCTGGTCCAGGTACGCCACGAACGCCTGTAGTCCACTCTGGGCCGCCGCGTCGGCAGCTTGCGAGTACGCGGCCTTGACCGCCGGCACTATCGAAGACGCCGTTACCACGAGGGCGCCGCCGACGAGCACCACGATCATGGTCGTGATTCCGAGGACGAACAGCAGCGCGAAACCGCCGTCCCCGTCGGCCCGCCGGCGCCGTGCCCGGGCAAGCGCGAGAGCGCAGCCGTTCATCAGACACCACTCAAGGCGGGTAGGACGGCGCGGGATGTGAACTCGAGCGGGTGCTTGCCCTTGGTATCCCGGATGACGAAGTCGATCTGCACGCTGACCACCTTCTGCAGGTTGGTCTGCGCATTCAGATCGGGCCGGCTGGTCTGCGATGGCACGGTGACCGGGAGCGGACGGCAGCCAGCGGACGGCGTGGGCGCCACGCCGAGGTTGAGCCCGGCACCGGGGATCAGGCTGTTCATCGGGGCGCCCGAGGCTTCGTAGGCGGTGAACAGTGGGTCCGTCGGCGTGCTCACGGCGCCGGCCAACAGGCGGCACGCGGACGGCTGCGTGCCAGCTGCGGCGGTGCTGGCGAACCGCTCTTCGACCAGTGCGCCGGTGCTGTCCAGGCGCAGCCAAACCATCGTTGGCGCGCCGGTCACCGAGAGGTTGTCGACTGTCCGGTTGTAGAGGTCGGCGTAGAAGAGCATGTCGTTAGGAGCAAGCCATTCGATCCGGTTTGTTTTCACGCCCGCGGTCTTGCCGTCGGCCACCCGCAGGTAGGCGGTCCAGGCCTGGATGGCGTTCCGGGCAGACGCGGTGCTTACCGAGCGATCGGTGCTGGTCCTGGTGGAGTCGTTGACCTTGAGGAAGATGCCGACGGCGAGGGCACCGATGACGACGTTGAGCACCATCGCGACGAGCAGCTCCATCAGCGTGATGCCGGTGTCCCCGCTCGCTGCGACTGAGCGTGCGCGCCGGATGATCAGACGCGCGGACATGCGACCCTCGCATCGCTGCGCGCCAGGAACTGGTTCGTGTTCGCCTGGGTGACGACGACGTGCACCCAGAACAGGTTGCCGATGTTGCAGCTGCCCGGCGTGTCGTAGGCGACGATTTCGGTGACGGTGAACGCCTCGGAGTCCTTGCCGGTGGGGGTCCCGTCGGAGAGCTTGGGGCCGACGCCGGCATAGATGACGTTGCCCTCGGGCGGCGCCTGAATCTCGCCGGCCCGGCGGATCGCCTCGGCGATGAAATATTGCGCGACGTCGGCTGCGTCCACCCGCTGCTGACTGGCGTGCGAGGCGTCGATCGCCTGGACGAGCCCGTAGCTGGCAGAGGTGGCGACGACTGCGAAAACAACGAAGGACACCAGCGCCTCGAGCACGGTGAAGCCGGCGTCGCGCTGCGCAGTGCGCATGCGGGCCAGCCGGTGCCGGATCATGAGACTCCTACGTGCTGAGGGCGGTGCGCGCAGTGGGGGCGTCCGCGCAGGCAGAGCGGGAGGAGGGGCGGAGGCGCCGGGTGAGTGACGCCTCCGCCCTCCTTCGAGCGGTGTTGCTGAGGGTGTGGCCACAGGCCACGGGGTGTTACTCAGTGATCGTCAGATCACGGGCCGACCACGCCACCTGCGTCGCTGGCGTAGGTGTACGCCGAGCCGATCGCAGTGTGGCTCTTACCACCGGTGTTCCAGACCTTCATCGTGTAGACGTTGCCGGCCAGCGCGTAGCTGGCGTGCGACTGGTCGGACAGGGTGACGGTCTCGGTGTCAGTGCCACACGTGAGGGTCAGGGTGCCGGTCATGTCGGCGACGCTGGCAACGCCGCCCCACGCCGCGGAAGTGGCGGCCGGGTACGCGTTCGCGTTCTCGCTGTAGCACTGCTGGAGGGCCGGGATCGCGTTGCGCAGGTCGGACTGCGCCGAGCGGTCGTGGGCGCCCTTCTGGTAGTTGAGGTACAGCGGGATCGCGATCGCGACGAGGATGCCGATGATCACGACGACCACGAGCAGCTCGATGAGGGTGAAACCACCCTCGCGCTCGTCCTTGTCGGCGCGAAGCTTCTGAAGCTTCTCGTACATGGTGAGCCTCCTGGACTCGTGTGGGTGTTGATCCGGGCTGGGGAGGCCCGGCCGGTCCGAATGGTGCTTCGGTCCGGCAACCGGATCTTCGGGGCGATCCGGAAGTGTTGGTGCGGCTGAACCGCGTATGGAGTTGTTGAGGTCGCTCGGCTGGCTACACCAGCGCGGGCGGAATTGCCTTCGTCGTGGCCGGCAGGTTCACACCGGATTGGCAGGCGGCGTAGGCAAGCCGGAGGTCCAGCACGTTGCCGAAATTGCCGCCGCCGATGCCGCTCGGGATGTGCACTCTGGCCGTGACCAGGTCGAGGACGTTGAAGCTCAGGTCGCCCGTCAGATCGACGCCAATTCCGAGCCCCCATGCGGAGGCTGACGTCGAGGTCAATGCCGAGTTCGGGCCCACGATCAACTTCATCGTCACCGAGGACGTCGGACTGAAGCCGGTGAGTGCAGAAATTACTGACGACGGAAGGCCGAGGCCGGTGAGCACCTGGTTCACGGTCAGTGGGATCGAGACGATCACGCTGTTGCCGTAGGGCGCGATGGTGAGGCCGGCCACGGTGACCGAGCCGAGCTCCGGGATTCCGGAGTTCGTCGGGCCGTTGATCTGGTAGGAGACGCCGTTCACCTTGAGTGTCGTCACCGTTCCGTCCAGAACGCCGAAGGTGACCAGCCCCCCGAGGACGTTGACTGTGCTCAACGTTTCGTTGATGGATGGCGGCGTCGCCGGTCTGGTAGCGCCCACTGCGCCGTCGTTCGGACACGTCGCCTTGGCGCTCACCAACCCGGCCGACACGAGTGGGTTCGTCGCACTCGGCCGGGCCGGGACCAGCGAGGTGATCAGCGGCAGCACCGACACCTGCGGATTGCTGGCGTTGGCGCGGGCGAACACCGGATTGGACGCGTCGGCGGCTTTCTGCACCTGTTCCACGTAGCCGTTGAGCGCCCCGAGCGAGACCGAAGCCAACGGTGCCGCGTTAGCCGATGCCGACGCCGCCGCGTAGCACGGCTGCGCGCCGGTTGCGACGCACGGCGCGGGCAGCGTGTCGTTCGGGAACGCGGCCGGCGCTGTGGCCACCTGCGACTGGCTCGGGTCGGTCGCCGCGTTCAGACCGCTGGCCGAGCCGAACGCGGCTGATACCGCGCCATTGGCGCTGCCCCGCAAGGCGTTCACGAGCGGATTGAGATCCTGGCTGATGATCGGGTCGATCAGGCCGCCGAGCAAACCGCCGAGTGATCCGGAGAGTTGGAGGTTCGCGTTCAGCGTCGCCGTCCCGGTGTCCCCGGCCGCCGAGTACGCCGACGTGCCGGGCGTAAGGAGTGGCGGCACGGCTGCCGCCGACTGCATCGTGGCGCCGAGCAGGCAGACCGCTCCGGCGGCGCAGGCGGTGGCGGCGACCAGGCGGCGAGCCATCAGGCGCCCTGCACGTGCTGGTAGATGGTGAACATCGGCAGGTACAGGCAGATGACCATCACGCCGATGAGGGCGCCCATGACCACGACCATGATCGGCTCGATGGCCGCGGTCAGCGACTCGGTGCTGGCTTCTACCTCGTGGTCGTAGAAGTCGGAGACCTTGTCGAGCATCGCCGACATCTGCCCGGTCTCCTCGCCGACCTGCATCATGTTGGTGACCATCGCCGGGAAGATCGCGTGCCGCTCGAGTGGTGCCGACATCGTCTGCCCGTCGCGCACCGAGCGGGACACGTCCTTCATGGCCTCGCCGACTACCGCGTTGCCGGTGGTCGCACCGACGATGTCCAGCGCTTGGAGGATCGGGACGCCTACGTGCAGCAGCGTGCCGAGGTTGCGGGCGAAGCGGCTGATCGCGATCTTGGTCAACAGCGAGCCGAACACCGGCAGCCGTAGCTTGAACTTGTCGAAGCCGAGCCGCCAGGCCGGGTCATCGTGCAGCTTCTTGCGAAACCAGGTGGAGCCGGCGATCAGTGCGACGATGGTGAGCGGCATGATCCACCACATCTGGTGACTGATGGTCACCAGGATCCGCGTCGGCAGCGGCAGTTGGCCGCCGAGGTTCGCGAACATGTGCTCGAAGACCGGGACGATGAAGATGAGGACGGCGACGAGCATCAGCAGGCTGAACGCGACGACCAGCGCGGGGTAGGTCAGCGCGGACTTGATCTTTCCGCGCAGGTTGGCGTCCTTCTCGAAATTGACTGCGATGCGGTCGAGTGCCTGGTCGAGGAAGCCGCCGGTCTCGCCGGCCGCGATCATCGCGATCATCAGCCGCGGGAAGATCCGGTCCTGCTTGCTCAGCGCGCCGGACAGCGAGTTGCCGGATTCCACGTCGCGGCGTACGTCGCGCAGCGCCTTCGCGAGCTTCGGCTTCGGCGCCTGCTCCTCGAGGATCGCCAGGGAGCGGAGCAGCGACAGCCCGGAGGACGTCATCGTCGCGAATTGGCGAGAGAGCACGGCAAGGTCGCGCACGCTCACCCGATCGCCGAGACCGGGGATCTTGATCTCGGCCTGCAGGCCGCGACCGGTTTCGCGCAGTTTCAGGGGCATGACGCCCTGTGCGCGCAGCGCGGCTGCTGCTGCACTGTCGTTCGTCGCCTCGACCTTGCCCTTCGTCCGCTTGCCGGCGGAGTCGAGGGCTTCGTAGTCGAAGGTGCGGGTCTTGGTGCTCGTGGCAGAAGTCATTTCTCGCCCTCCTCCGTCGGGCTCGAACATGGGGCCGCGCTCATTGATGAGCTCGCAAGCTCGCTCATGTCACACCCGTCCGGCGAGTCGCTTGTACTCCTCGGCGGAGTGGCACAACTCGAGTCCCTGCTCGTAGCTGATCGCGTTCTGGTGCACCCGCTCGGCCAGGTGCTGATCGAAGGTCAACATGCCGTCCTGGCCGGAGGACTGCATGAACGACGGGATCTGGTGGTTCTTGCCTTCGCGGATCAGGTTCCGGATCGCTGCGGTGGCGAACATGATCTCGCAGACGACCGTGCGGCCGCTGCCGTCCGACTTCTTCACCAGGGCCTGGGTGACCACGCCTTGTAGCGCGGTCGACAGCTGGGCGCGCACCTCTTGCTGCTGGTGCGGCGGGAAGATGTCGATCACCCGGTCGATGGTCTGCGCCGCCGACTGCGTGTGCAGGGTGGCGAGCACGAGGTGACCGGTCTCGGCCGCGGTCAACGCGGTGGACACCGTCTCCAGGTCCCGCAACTCGCCGACCAGGATGATGTCCGGATCCTGCCGCAGCACCCGCTTGAGGGCCGCGGCAAAACCGGCCGTGTCCACGCCGACCTCGCGCTGGTTGACGATGCACCGCCGGTGGCTGTGCAGAAACTCGATCGGGTCCTCGATGGTGACGATGTGGTCGCGCCGCGTGCTGTTGGCGAGATCGAGCAGGCTGGCCAGCGTTGTGGTCTTGCCCGAACCCGTCGGCCCGGTGACCAGCACCAGTCCGCGCGGCATGTGGGCGAAGCGCTCGATCTGGCTCGGGATGCCGAGTTCGTGCAGCGGCTTGATTTCAAAGGGAATCGCGCGCATGACCGAGCCGTACGCGTTGCGCTGCTGGAAGCAGTTCACCCGGAACCGGGAGACGCCGGACAGCGAGTAGGCAATGTCGATCTCGAGGGTGTTTTCGAACTCGGCCCATTGCGCGTCGGTGAGCACCGCGTGCACGAGGCCGGTCGTGTCCCGCTCGGTGAGCCGCGGGTAATCCGGCAGCGGGCGCAGGTCGCCGTGCACCCGGATCATCGGCGGTGCGCCGACGGTCAGGTGCAGATCCGAGCCGCCGGATTCGACCAGCGTGCGCAGCATGATGTCGAGCGCGTCGCGCATTTGGGCGCGGGTGGGTTCGGTGGCATTGGATTCGACGGCATTGGGTACGTCGAGTACTGCGGAGTTCGCGTCCACGTCCGGCCCTTCGGCTAGATGTGTCGCTTGCGGCCCCGCACCTCAAGGCGACTTGTAAGAACTTCACACGGACCATACACAGAGGCCTATCGAAATACAATCCGTGTTAGCAAGTTCTTTCGGAGCGTAGTCACCCCCCTCACGGTGCATCGGCCGGCGCAGCTCATGCGCAGCGACAGCAACGCTGGCAGACGCACAGTGTCAGACGGCGACGCGCAGGACCTCGGCGAGCGTGGTGTCGCCGGCCGCGGCCTTGCGCAGCCCGTCCGTCCGCAGCATTTCCATGCCCTCGTTCGCCGCGACGTGGGCGATGTCGTGGGAGGACGCGCGCTCGACGGCGAGCCGCTCGATGTCCTCGCTGACCGTCATCACCTCGTGCAGGGCGGTGCGGCCGCGGTAACCGGTCCCCGCGCAGGATCGGCAGCCGACCGCACGCCACATCTGCTCCGGCGCCTCGAGCTGGTCGAACGGCCAGCGCGCCGCGGCGAGTTCCGATCGGGTCGGCGCGTACGGCTCCTTGCACCACTGGCAGAGCCGGCGAGCGAGCCGCTGAGCCATGACGCAGTCCAGTGACGAGCCGACGAGAAACGGTTCGATGCCCATCTCGATGAGCCGGGTGATCGCCGACGGCGCGTCGTTGGTGTGCAGCGTCGACAGCACGAGGTGGCCGGTGAGCGACGCCTCCACGGCCAGTTGCGCGGTCACGCGGTCACGGATCTCACCGATGAGCACGACATCCGGGTCGGAGCGCAGGATCGCCGGCAGCACCGCCGCGAACGTCAACCCGGCCTTGTGGTTCACCTGGACCTGGTTCACGCCGGGCAGCCGGTACTCGACCGGGTCCTCGACAGTGATGATGTTGATCTCGGGGGTGCTGATCTCGGTCAGCGTCGCGTACAGCGTCGTCGACTTGCCGGAGCCGGTCGGCCCCGTGACCAGCACCATGCCGTGCGGCTTGTGGAAGGACGCGGCGAAGCGGCCGTAGTTGTCGTCGGTGAAGCCGAGCCGCTTGAGCTCGAGATCGACGCCGCCGGTGTCGAGCACCCGGAGGACGATCTTCTCGCCCCACACCGTGGGCAGTGTCGCCAGCCGCATATCGACGTTGCGGCGATTCAGCTCGAAGGTGATCCGGCCGTTCTGCGGCACCCGGCGCTCGGTGATGTCGACGCCGGACATGATCTTCAGCCGGCTGATGAGCGCCGACTGCACGGCGCGGGGCACCGTGTCGACCTCGTGCAGCACGCCGTCGATGCGGAACCGCACCCGCAGGTCGTCCTCGCCGGGTTCGATGTGCAGGTCGGACGCGCGGTTCTCAATCGCCTGCTCGATCAGTCCGTTGACGAACCGGACGATCGGCGCTTCCTCGCCCACCGAGGTCAGCGAGCTGGCAAACGCGGCGCCCGCGTCCTCGGCAGTGATCGTGGCGGCGACGTCGTCCAGATCGGTTTCCGAGCGCTGGAACCGGTCGATCGCCTTCATCAGCTCATCGCGCGCGGCCACCACGGGGCGCACGGTGAGCCCCGTCGCGGCCCGGACGTCGTCCAGCGCCAGCACGTCGCCGGGATCGGCGAGGGCGACGACGATCTCGTCGTCATCGAGCGAGATGCCGAGGACCTTGTGCCGGCGAGACATCGCGAACGGGATCTTTGCCGTCGCGGCGGCATCGATGGGATAGGCCCCCAGGTCCACGGCATGCAGCCCGTAGGCGTCGGCCAGCGCCTCGGCGAGTTCGCTCTCGGTGACGATGCCGTCGCCGACCAGCACATCACTCAGCGTGCGACCGCTGTCGTCCGAGGCAGTGATCGCGGCGGAGAGCAGCGTGGGACTGACGCCGCGCACGCGCAGCGCCTCCAGAATCGGGCCTTGTGTCTGATACATCCCGGCTTCCGTGAAGTTGGTGTTAGGTGAGGATAGCCGAGATGCGCGTCAACCGACGATGTACTGCTCCAACTGCCCGCGGTCGCTCTCGAGCTGCCGCATCCGGCTGGAAACGACGTCGCCGATGGACACGATGCCGACAAGTCGGTCGTCGTCGATCACCGGCATGTGCCGGATCCGCCGCTCGGTCATCGTCTCGGCGACGCTGTCGACCGACTCCTGGCTGCTGCAGCTCACGACGTCGCTCGACATGATCGACTCGACTGGCGACTCGAGCAGTTCCGCGCCGCGCTCGGCGATCCGGCGCACGACATCCCGCTCGGAGACGATGCCGACGACCGCG
>JAVHVB010000475.1:0-2845 GCA_032160775.1 Pseudonocardiales bacterium
TGTACAACGGCCATCTCGGCCGCTCGGTGTTCTATGGCCTTGCCTTTTCGCGCAACGGCCGGCGGGCGTGGGCGTCGGGCGGCGGCCAGGGAGTGGTGCACGCGTACGGCGTCACCGCGAGCGGCGCTCTCGTGCCTCGCGGCCACATTCGCGCCGGCCACTTTACGGCCGGCATGGCGCTCGGCGAAACACCGCGGGGCATGCGGCTGTACGTCGCCGACAACATGGGCGGTGCGCCCTTCAGCACCGGACCGTACGCGGATCCGCCCGGCCACTTCGTGACGGTGATCGATCCACGCCGCAACAAGGTCACGGCGCGGATCGACCTCGGGCGCCCGCTTGACCCGTTCGGCGTCACGTTCAACGCCGATGCGACGAAGGCGTACGTGACGAACTGGACCGGCCGCTCGGTGGCTGTGATCGACACCGCGCGCGAGCGTGTGAAGAAGACCATCGTGCTGTCGCCGCCGGGGAGCCCGCTCCAGGCCGACCACCCGACCGCCATCGCACGCAACCCGGTCTCCGACGAGATCTACGTCGCGAATGCCAGCAGCGACACCGTGTCGGTGCTCGACGCCAGGCGCGACGCCCTGGTCGCGACGATCGACGTCGCGCTTGTTCCCGGCTCGCCGAAGGGCTCGATGCCGGAGGGCCTCGCCGTCAGCCCGGACGGCCGCCGGCTCTACGTCGCGCTCGCAGGCGAGAACGCCGTCGCCGTCGTCGATGTCGCGCGCCGGCGCGTTCTGGGCTTCATCCCGACGGGGTGGTACCCGGCCGATGTCGCCGTGAGCCCCGACGGCCGCCGCATCGTGGTCGTCAACACGAACGGATTTGGCGCGACGCCGAACCCCTGCGGGCCCATGTCGCCGCTGCTTGCTCTCGGCTGCGGAACGGGAATCGAATACCTGCCCGGCTACTTCGAGAACCAGTACCTCGGGACGATGATCAAGGGCACGGTCCAGGTCGTCGACGTGCCGGAAGGCCGCCGCGACCTGGCGAACCGGTTATCGCACTGGACCGACCGTGTGCGCCGAAACAACCACGTCGACCTGCGCCCCGCGCCGCGGCCGCAGCACCTGCGCAAGATCAAGCACGTGATCTACATCATCAAGGAGAACCGCACCTACGACCAGATGTTCGGCGATCTCCCGCGGGGCAACGGCGATCCGTCCCTGACCCTGTTCCACGACGAGTCCGCGCCGAACCAGCGCGCCCTCGCCCAGCGCTTTGTCCTGTTCGACAACTTCTACGTCGACGCGGAGGTGTCGCAGGACGGCCATCCGTGGTCGCTGCAGGCAACGGCGACCGACTATGTCGACAAGACGTGGCCGTTCGACTACGCCTGGGCGTTCTACCGCAACTACGACTCCGAGTTCGTGCCGCTCCACCAGCAGTTCCCGACCGAGCCGCTGGCATCCGACCCGTCGGTGCCGCGAACGGCTGCGGCGGCGACCGTGGGCTACCTGTGGGACAACGCCTACGACCACAACGTCTCGTTCCGCGACTACGGCGAGGCGACGCCGCTCTACAACCCGAACTGCCATCCGAAGCACAACTTCTCGAGCCTGACCCGCCTTCAGAAGCGCTTCGGCGACCACGTCGCCCCACGCTTCCCCGGGTGGAACATGGACTGCTCGGACCACGCGATCCGGTTCAAGGAATGGCACCGGGAGTTCAAGCAGTTCACGCAGCGGGGCACGATGCCGCAGCTCCAGATCGTGTACTTCCCCAACGACCACACCCAGGGCACCGCACCCGGCACGGCGACGCCCGCCTCGTACGTGGCCGACAACGACCTTGCCGTCGGAAAGCTCGTCCAAGCGGTGTCGCGCAGCCGCTTCTGGAAGAACACGGCGATCTTCGTGCTCGAGGACGACGCACAGGACGGCCCGGACCACGTCGATCCGCATCGTTCCACGGCGCTCGTGATCAGCCCGTTCACGCAGCATGCCCGGGTCGACTCGACGCACTATGACACCGCAGCGATGCTGGCCACGATCGAGGACATGCTCGGGCTCTCGCCGATGAGCATCTTCGACCAGCGGGCGACGCGGATGTGGGCGCCGTTCTTCGGCAGCCCTGACTACACGCCGTATCAGGCCGTCCAGCCGGCCGTGATCCCGTTCGGCGCGCCCGGCTATCCGGTCAACCCGCCGGACGCCCCGCTCGGAGCCGAGTCCGCCGCCCAGAACTTCTCGAAGCCCGACGGCGCCGATGAGCAGACCCTGAACGACGCCATCTGGCGCTCCGTGAGAGGCGCCGATTCGCGGATGCCGTCCTTCGGCGGCGACTGACAGGGACCGCGGGATCTGCTATTCAGGCGGACGTGAACGTTCACCTGATCGACGGCACGTACGAGCTGTTCCGCCATTTCTACGGCGCCCGGCGTGCGCGCGGCACCGATCCGCCATTCGGCGCCGTGCGAGGGGTGCTGCGGACGGTTGTTCAGATGTTCGAGGGAGGCGCGACGCACCTCGGTGTGGCGACGGATCACATCATCGAGTCATTTCGCAACGACCTGTGGCCCGGCTACAAGACCGGCGCGGGGATCGAGCCCGCGCTGCGGGCGCAGTTCACCCCGCTCGAGGAGGGGCTCGCCGCAATGGGCGTCGAGGTGTGGCCGATGGTCGAGCTCGAGGCCGACGATGCGCTCGCCTCCGCGGCGTACCTGGCGGCCCAGGACGAGGTCGTGCACAAGGTCTGCATCTGGACGCCCGACAAGGACCTCGCCCAGTGCGTCGTCGGGGAGCGGGTTGTTCAGGTCGACCGTAAGAGTGGCCAGATCCGCGACGCCGAGGGCGTCGTGGCCAAGTTCGGCGTCCCGCCGGCGTTCATTCCCGACTAC
>JAVHVB010000476.1:0-3943 GCA_032160775.1 Pseudonocardiales bacterium
CACCGACCTCCGGGACGGCAACCAGGCGCTGATCGACCCGATGAACGCCGCCCGGAAGAACGCGATGTTCGATCTGCTCGTCCGAATGGGCTACAAGGAGATCGAGGTCGGCTTCCCCTCCGCCAGCCAGACCGACTTCGATTTCGTGCGCAGCCTCATCGAGAACGGCCGGGTGCCCGACGACGTCCGGATCTCAGTGCTCACCCAGGCACGGGAGGAGCTGATCGAGCGCACCGTCCAGTCGCTCGTCGGTGCCAAGCAGGCAACCGTCCACATGTACAACGCCGCCGCGCCGGTCTTCCGCCGCGTCGTATTCGGCTTCGGTGCTGATGGCGGGGACGGCCGCGCCGAGTGCCGCGCCGTGGCGGTGGACGGTGTCCAGGCGATCATGAAGTACGCCGACATCCACCTGCCGAACACCGAGTTCGGGCTGGAGTACTCGCCGGAGATCTTCATGGACACCGAACTCGACTTCTCCCTGGAGATATGTGAAGGCGTCATGGACGTCTGGCAACCCGACGCCGAGCGCGAGATCGTCCTCAACCTGCCGTGCACGGTGGAGCGGTCGACGCCGAACGTCTACGCCGACCAGATCGAGTGGATGAGCCGCCACTTCTCGCGCCGGGCGCACATCTGCCTCTCGGTGCACACACACAACGACCGCGGCACCGCCACCGCGGACGCCGAGCTGGCAGTGCTGGCCGGCGCGCAGCGCATCGAGGGCTGCCTGTTCGGCAACGGCGAGCGCAGCGGCAACGTCGACCTGGTCACGCTCGGGCTGAACCTGTACAGCCAGGGCATCGACCCGATGATCGACTTTTCCGACATCGACGAGATCCGGCGCACGGCCGAGTACTGCAACCGGATCGGCGTGCACGAGCGCCACCCGTACGCCGGGGACCTGGTTTACACGTCGTTCTCCGGATCGCACCAGGACGCCATCAAGAAGGGCTTCGAGGATCTCGAACGTCGCGCGGCCGAGTCCGGCGTCGCGGTGAGCGACATGCATTGGCAGATCCCGTACCTGCCGATCGACCCGAAGGACGTCGGCCGCTCCTACGAGGCCGTGATCCGGGTCAACTCGCAGTCCGGCAAGGGCGGCGTCGCCTACATCATGAAGAGCGACCACAAGCTCGACCTGCCGCGCCGGTTGCAGATCGAGTTCAGCCACGTCATCCAGCGCTTCACCGACGGCGAGGGCGGCGAGGTCGATGCCGCGCTCATGTGGGAGATCTTCGCCGCTGATTACCTCGCGCCGGGCCGGCTCGAGGTGGTGAAGACGTCGTCGACGAGCGACGAGGGCACCGAGCGGATCACCGCGACCGTCCGGGTCGACGGCGTCGAGCAGGTCGTCGACGGCATCGGCAACGGTCCGATTGCCGCGTTCTGCGACGCGCTGTCCACGGTGGACGTGGGCTACGGCGCGATCGCGGTCCGGGTGCTCGACTACCACGAGCATGCGCTCACCTCGGGCCGCGACGCCGAGGCGGCCGCCTATCTCGAGATCGAGATCGGCGAGCGGGTCTTCTGGGGTGTCGGGATCAGCGAGTCGACGACGCAGGCGTCGCTGCGCGCGGTCGTCAGCGCGATCAACCGAGCGGTCCGCAGCTAGCGGTCCGGCACCGGACGGGACGGCCGCGGCCGGCGGTACCGGCCGGGCTGAGGCCGCGGCGTGCCCGCCCGCTGCGGGCGCGCCCGAGCCGTCGAACGGACGGGCCGCGGCCGGCGCGGCCGCGGGCGTCGCGCCGCACCCGGCCGTGGCGGGCGACGCCCGGCGGGGACGAGCCGCAGCCCGTATCCCGAGCCGGCGAGCAGCACGAGCCCGGCACCGGCCAGCGCGATGCCCAGCGCCACCTGCGGGGTCAGCCACGGCAGCGACCCGACCGCGTAGCGGCCGGTGGACCCTGCGCCGGTCGCCGCGGGAGGCGGCGCGGCCGGGGCCGCGCGGTTGAGCGCGGCGAGCCTGCCGAGGAACGGCTCGACGGCGTCGAACACCGGGTTCGGCGCACCGGCAGCGACCTGCTCGGTCACCGCCCGGTAAGCGTTGAGCTCGCCGAAGCCGTAGGCGGGGTCGGCACGGGTACGTGGATGGTCCAGCGTGTTGAGCAGCCTGGTCGCGACGCCGCGCGCGTCGAGGTCCGGGTGCGCCGACCAGACCAGCGCGGCGGTCGCGGAGGTCAGGGCCGTCGACTGGCTGGTGCCCTCGCCGGAGAACGCCTGGCCGGCGATCCGGCCGAGGGTCGGGATGTTCACCCCCGGGGCCACGAGGGTGAGGTACGGCTCGCGCGCCGAGAAGCTCGCGACCTGGTCGCTCGCGTCCGTCGCGCCGACGGAGATGACGCCGAGGCACACTCCCGGGTCCTCGACAGTGTTCTCGGTCGGCCCCGTGTTGCCGACCGAGGCGATGACCAGCGCGCCCTTGCGCAGCGCGTGGTAGATCGCGGTCTGTTCCTCGTCCGGGCACGCCGCGGCGTCGACGCCGCGCTGCCGTTTGCCGCCCAGCGACATGCTGATGATCTGCGCCCCGTGGTCGGCGGCGTACCGGATGGCGGCGGGAACCTCGTCCGGTTCGTTCTCGGTGGTGGTGCCACCGAGCGGCACCGCGATCGGCAGCACCCTGGCGGCGGGCGCCATCCCGGTGATGCCGAGGACGCCGGGCCGGGCGACCATGATCGACGCCATCGCGGTGCCGTGGCCGAAGGTGTCGACCTGCCGGTCCACCTGGCCGTTGCCCGCCCCGCCGAAGTCGTGACCCGGCAGGATCCGGCCGCGCAGTTCCGGCAGCGTGGCGTTCACGCCCGTGTCGATCTCGGCGATGGTGATGCCCTGCCCGCGCGCGCCCGACTGCCACAGCTGCGGAACCTGCCATTCGTCGAACCAGTACTCCGGTGCGTCGGCCGGCCCGGGCGTTGCGGCCGCCGGCGCGCACCAGCTGAGCGCGGCCAGCAGCAGCCCGAGCATCGTCGCGATCGACCTCATGCCGTGGTCCAGTGCATTCGCAGCGGATCGACGGCGTAACCGGACGCCCGGACGTCGAGCAGCACCTGACCGGCCTGGCGGCGCGCCACGTTGTGGTAGTCGAGGCGGCGCCAGTGACCGCTGATCGTCGGCTTGCCGGCGTAGTGCAGCAGTCCGGCCGGATTGTTCTGGTCGAGGTCGACCAGCCCGTCGGACGCGACGACGATCCGGCCACGGACCGACCCCGGCACGTACCGCTCGCTCGGCAGTGGGCAGGCCGGGTCGGGCGGGCCGCCGAGGCAGCGCTGCAGGCTCGCCCGGACCGCGGCCCGCACCGCTGTCTCGCCTTGCTCGCTCACCCGGACGGCCGGCTGCAGTGTGCTCGGCGATCCGAACGACACGTAGTCGAACGCCGGGACGAGCTCGAGGTAGGACGTATCGACGCGGACCGGCAGCGCGCCGGGGAACAGCAGCACCCGAGCGTGCGGCAGCGTGCCGCCCAGGACCGAAAGCCGCTCAGCCGCCGTGCTCGGCACGATCTCGGCGCCGATCGCGGCCCGGTCCAGCCGCCACTCGTCCGAGCTGCGGTGCAGCGTCATCGTCGCCGAGGTGGTGATCGGACCGTCGGCGAAGCCCATCGTGTAACGGACGCCGACCCGCGCGCTGTTGCCGTCCTGCGCCGTCGCCGTCACGGTGACGTCGCGCAGCGGGGCGATGCGGATCTGCTCGGCGAGAACCTTGTCGGTCAGCAGTTCATGCGGGCCGGCCGGCAGGTCGCCGTAGGCCAGTGCCTGCTGCGCGTCGGCGCGGGCCAGGGCGGCGAAGTAGCTCCGGACGACGACGGCCGGACCGCTGGATGCCGTGAGCCCGAAGGCGGCAACCACGATCCCGGCGACGAGGGACGCCGCACCGACCAGTACCCCCAGGAAGGCGAGTCTGCGCCGCGCGGTCACGACCTACTCGATCCGCCGCCGGCCGGAGAAGG
>JAVHVB010000477.1:0-3337 GCA_032160775.1 Pseudonocardiales bacterium
GCAGATCCACGACGCGTTGCTGGCACTGCTGCCCCTCGTCGGTCTCTGGCGCGGCACGGGCCGCGGCGTCGTCGCCTCCACGGGCGCCGAGTTCGCCTTCGGCCAGCAAGTCGCAATCGTCCACGACGGGCGACCGTTCCTGGCGTACGAGTCGCGGTCCTGGCTGGTCGACGATGCCGGCGCGACGATCCGCCAGGCGTGGCGGGAGAACGGATTCTGGCGCCCGGGCGCCGGACCGGACGACATCGAGCTGGTGATCGCGTCCAACACCGGCCAGGCGCTCGTGCTCGCCGGCATCGCCGGTGACGCGGAGTGGGAGCTGTCGACCCTCTCGGCCGCCGGCACCCCGAGCGCGGTCCCGGTCGACGGCGAACGGCGGTTGTACGCGGTGCGCGAGGAGGCGCTCGTCTACGCGACCGAACTCGCGCCCGCGGGTCAACCGTTCGCGCCGCACCTCAACGGTCGGCTCGCGCGGGTCTGACGCTCAGATGGCCGGCAGCGGCTGGTTCGGGTCGAGTTCCAGGCCCAGCTGCCGGGTGGTGCGGTCGAGCAGTAGCCAGACCTCCTCCGTCAGTTCGTCGGTGACGACCGGCCGCGGCAGATCGGTGCGATCCAGCCACCACGCGGCGGTGGCGTCGACGAGACCGACAACGCCGACGACGACCCGCTCGGCCGGCTCGGTGTCCAGGCCGAGGGCGATCATGTAGCGCGAGATCAGCGCGCTGAGTTCGGTGGCGAAGACCGCCTTCGCGTCGCCCGCGCTGCCGAGCGCGTCGGTGCGCACCCGGTAGGAGTGCTGCGCGAGGAAGCGGTAGAGGTTCGGGTGGTCCTCGACCCAGCTCAGGTGCTGGTCGATCGCGCCGCGGATGATCGTCATCGCGGTGCCGCCGCTGGACAACCCGGCCCGGATGCTCTGCCCCATCTGGTTCGCGACGTGTGTGGAGACGGCGAGATCGAGTGCGGGCTTGCCGTCGAAGTGCCGGTAGACGTGCGTGCGCGGGACGCCGGCCCGGTCGGCGATCTGGGCGGTGAGCACGTCCGGCCCGTGTTCCTCGATCGCCGCGATGGCGGCGTTGATGATGGCCAGCCGTCGCTCGCGCCGGTGGGGATCCCAGCGGGTCGATCGACCGTCGCGGGCGTGCGCCGCCCGGGCGTCCACGGGTGTTTCGGCCGGCATCGGTCCAGGGTAGGCGGCCGTGCCAGCCGTCGTGCGGTCCGCGACACCGGAGCGGCGTTACCCGTGACAGCTTGTCAGCGGCAAATGTTAGTGCTACACCATGTGATAGGAACCCGGCCCGCGGGGATCCGGATCGGAGAGCCACGATGACCGCAGCGCCTGCCCGGGAGATCCCGGTCCCGGACCGGGATCAGGTCCGCCGCACCGCCGCCCGCCTGCTCGGCTCCTCGTCGCGCAACTCCTACGACCCGGACCTGGACATCGACTGGGACGCGCCGGTCGAGCTGGACATGAAGTTCATGCCGCTCGAGCGGACCTCGCTCTACGGCACCGACCTCTGGGACCGGATGACGGACGAGCAGCGCTACGAGCTGTCCCGGCAGGAGCTTGCGAGCGTCGCGTCGACGGGGCTGTGGTTCGAGATCATCCTCATCGAAATGCTCGCCCGCTGGGCCTATCAACAGGACCCGCAGGACCCGCGCACCCACTACGCGCTGACCGAGATCGGCGACGAGACCCGGCACGTGCTCATGTTCGCCAAGGCGATCACGCGACTCGGCACGCCGACGTACCGCCCGCCGGTCTTCGTGCGCCAGCTCGCCCGCGTCTACAAGGCGGTGGCGACCGGGCCGGCGCTGTTCGCACCGGTGCTGGTGGCCGAGGAGATCACCGACCGGCTGCAGCGCGAGACGGTGAACGACGAGACGGTGCACCCGCTCGTGCGGATGGTCAGCCGCATCCACATCGTCGAGGAGGCGCGGCACGTCCGGTTCGCCCGCGAGGAGGTCGCGCGGCAGATGGCGAAGGTGGGCTTCGTCGGCAAGGTGGTGAGCAATCTGTCCTCGGCCGTGGTGGCCAGCTTCGTGGCCGGTTCGCTGATCAGCCCGGACGTCTATCGCGAGGTCGGGCTGGATCCGGCCGAGGCGACCCGCGCCGCGCGGAACAACCCGCACTGGCACGAATCCCGCCGCTGGATGGCCGAGAAGATCATGGCCTTCCTCGACGAACAAGGAATGCTGACGTGGTACACGAAGCCCATCTACGGACTAGCGCACCTGGTCTGAGGCGCAAGCAGCCCCCGAGTCATTCGATCGACGGATCGGGTCGGCTGGACTGGCCGACGACTCGGGGGCCGGGTGACTGCCAGGAGATTGCCTCCCACCGCATGCGCGCGGCGGGCGCAACGCCCTCGCAGGTCCATTGCGCTTGCGGTGGTTAGCTGGCAGCCACCTCACGTGTCCAGTAAGTACTCAAAATCGGACCACCTCCTCTCTCGTGTACTTCCACCGTAAGACGCGCTGTCAACACCCGTTTCTGTCTGCATCCGTACTCGTGGCCAACCCGCGCGGTTACCCCACCGGGACGGACGGGAAGCGGGTCAGAATCCGGCCAGCCGGCGGATCTCGGCGTCGATGTCGGGCAGCCGCGCGCGAGTCACGCCGTCGAGTTCGACGATGTCGACCGGCCCGCGCACGCTGCCGATCAGCCAGATGGCCTCGGCCGCGTGCAGGTCGGCAACGCCGGCGAGCGTCTCCGCGGTGCGCCAGCCGGCCACGGCCGCGCGTTCGAACAGAAGTTGCTGCGTGGTGCCGGCGAGGATGCCGGTGTCGCCGGTCGGCGGAGTGTGCAAGGTCGCGCCGGCCCACCACACGACCGAGCTGGTCGGCGCCTCGAGCACCCGGCCGTCGGCGCTCACGAACACCACGTCGTCCGCGCCCCGGCGCGCAGCCTCGCGCTGCGCGGCCATGTTGACGGCGTAGGACAGGGTCTTGACGCCGCCGAGCAGCCACGGCGCGGCAGCGAAGGCGTCCGCGTCGAAGCCGCGTGAGAGCGTCACGGCCTTGATCCCGTCCCGCCGTTGCCGCGGGTAGTCGGCCGGCAGCGGGCCGATCGCGACGAAGCCGCCCGGCCCGGCGCCCGGCGCGCCGCGGGTGAGTAACACCTTCACGGCCGCCTCGCCCGGGTCCGGCCAGGCTGCGACGGCGTCCTCGATCAGCGCCATCCAGGTCTGGCGGTCGAACGGGATCTCCAGCGCCGCCGCCGACCGGGCGAGCCTGGCCAGGTGCGCGTCGAGCTTGTCGATCACGCCGTCGCGCAGCCGGCAGCCCTCGAAGCAGCCGTCACCACGGGTGACGCCGGGGTCGTCCGCGCGGACCACCG
>JAVHVB010000478.1:0-4057 GCA_032160775.1 Pseudonocardiales bacterium
CCGTTCGACCTGCGCTACGGAACGGTCGAGTCGCACGAGCGGGTGCTGGACATGCGCCGGGGGGTACTCGAACGCGAGACCGTGTGGGTGTCGCCGGCCGGCGCGCGGGTCCGGGTGTGCAGCACGCGGCTCGTGTCGCTGACCCGTCGCTCGATCCTCGCCGTGCGCTATCGGGTGGAGGCCCTCGACCAGCCGCTGCGCATCGTCGTGCAGTCCGAACTCGTCGCGAACGAGGACCTCCCGGCGCAGAGCGAGGACCCGCGCGTGGCTGCCGTCATCCAGCACCCCTTGCATCCCGTAGAACACGACGGGGCGAAAATGCGCGCCGTCCTGATCCATCGCACCGAACGCAGCGACCTGCGGATGGCCGCGACGATGGATCACCAGCTCACCTGCAGCGACGACCAGCGCGTGACCGAGCTCGCCGTGCAGCCGGACTGGGCACGCGTGACGATCTCGGCGGACCTGAAGCCGGGCGGGTCGCTCGAGCTGACCAAGTACGTCGCCTACGGTTGGTCCAGCCAGCGGTCGGTGCCGGCGCTGCGCGATCAGGTGTCCGCCGCACTGGTCAGTGCCCTCGACGCGGGGTGGGAGGGCGTCGCCGAGGAGCAACGGGCCGCGTTCGAGCTGTTTTGGGCGGGCGCGGACGTCGAGATCGACGGTCCGGTCGCCATCCAGCAGGCGGTCCGGTTCGGCATCTTCCACGCCTACCAGGCGGCAGTGCGGGCCGAGGAGCGCGCGATCCCGGCGAAGGGGCTCACCGGGCCTGGCTACGACGGGCACGCGTTCTGGGACACCGAGATGTTCGTCCTGCCCTTGCTCAGTGCCACCGCGCCGGACGCCGCGCGGGACGCGCTGCGCTGGCGACTGTCCACCCTCGAGTTGGCCCAGCAGCGCGCTGCGACCCTACGGCTGGCCGGGGCGGCGTTCCCGTGGCGCACGATCCGCGGCCAGGAATGCTCGGCGTACTGGCCGGCCGGCACCGCGGCGATGCACTTGCAAGCCGACATCGCCGTCGCAGCCGCCCGGTACGTCTGGTGGACCGGCGACGAGAAGTTCGAGCGCGACGACGGGCTGCCGCTGATGGTGGAAACCGCGCGGCTGTGGATGTCGCTCGGCTACGAAGGGCCGGACGGCAGGTTCCACATCGACGGGGTCACCGGACCGGACGAGTACACCGCGCTCGCCGACGACAACGTCTACACGAACCTGATGGCCGGCAAGAACCTCGTCGCGGCTGCCGACGCGGCGCAGCGCTGGCCGGACGACAGCGACGCCCGCCCGGACGAGATCGCGGCGTGGCGACGCGCGGCGCAGCGCATGGCGGTGCCCTACAGCGAGCGGCTCAAGGTCCACGAACAGTCGGCCCGCTTCACCGAGCACGCGGTATGGGACTTCGAACGGTCGGCGCGCGAAGACGGCTACCCGTTGCTGCTGCACGCGCCCTACTTCGACCTCTACGCCCGGCAGGTGATCAAGCAGGCCGACCTGATGCTCGCGATGCACTGGTGCGGCACCGAGTTCACCGCTGAGGACAAGGCGCGGGCGTTCGCCTACTACGAGCCGCTCACCGTGCGTGACTCGTCACTCTCGGCATGCACGCAAGCGATCATGGCCGCTGAGGTGGGCCACCTCGAACTCGCCGCGGACTACCTCGCCGAGGCCGCGTTGATGGACCTGCACGACATCGAGCACAACGCGAAGGACGGCCTGCACATCGCGTCGCTCGCCGGTGGCTGGCTGGCGCTGGTCGCCGGTTTCGGCGGCATGCGGGACACCGACCAACAGCTGCTGTTCCGTCCGCAACTGCCACCGGAGTGGCACCGGCTGAGCTTCTCGGTCCGGCCCTGCGGTCAGCTGTTGCGGGTGGACATCACGCCCGGCCGGGTCGAGTACCGCCTCGACGGCGACGAGCCGCTGACGCTCGTGCACTGCAGCGGCGAGCGCCAGGACCGGATCACCGTGCGTCCTGGAAAGCCGGTGCATCGCAAGTGGCGGCCGGTGAAGCCGCGCACCCCGCGCCCCGCGCAGCCCGCCGGACGAGAACCGCGTTCGATCAAGGAGCTCTGAGTTGGTGGCCCACGTGGCGCAGCGGCGCGCCTGGCTGCTGCCCACGGTGCTGGCGCTCGCCTTCGCGGTGCTGATCGTGCTGGTCGCGACGGACTGGGGTCCGCTGCACCGGCTCGACCTGCGGGTGGCCGCGAACCTGCACGACGTCGCGGTGCACCATCCGGATCAGGTGACCTTCTGGAAGTGGGTCAGCTGGGTGCTCCACCCGGACGTCGAGCGCATCGCTGCGGCGATCGCCGCGGTCGCGCTCTGGCTGACCGCGCGGCGCGGCGCCGCGATCTTCGTCGCCGTCGTGATGGCCGGCGAGGCGGTGCTCGAAGCGGTGGCCAAACTCGCGGTAGGGCGGGACCGGCCGGTGTTCGCCGACCCCGTCGCGCACGGTGCGGGCAACTCGTTCCCCAGCGGGCACGCCTTGACCGCCGTGGTGGCGTTCGGCCTGCTGGTGCTGCTGGTCCCCCGCCGGTACAAGGTCGCAGCGGGAGTGGTCGGCGCCCTCGCCGCGCTGTTGGTGAGCTACAGCCGGCTGGCGCTCGGCGTGCACTACCTCAGCGACGTGGTGGGGGCGTGGTTACTCGGCGCGGCCTGGCTCGCCCTGACTTGGTGGCAGTTCAGGGTTCGCACGGTCCAGGCGACCGCGTGACGGCGGGGTGCTTGTCAGGCGGCGTCGGGTGGTGATTGGTCGGCGGGTTCCCCGCGGGCTCGTGGCGGTGCGCCGGGTGGGTCGGGTGCTTGGGATCGGTAGTGGTGGCCGGTGGGGGTGATGGTTTCGACTTGGTGGATGCCGTCGTCGTTCTCGAGGACTCGGGTGGTCCAGCCGGGTGCTTGTTTGGCGTGGTTGCAGGTTTGGCAGCCGCCGCGGGCGTTGGTGATGCTGGTCGGGCCGCCGTGTTGGTGGGGTTGGATGTGGTCGGTGTGCCGGATGGGTGCTTCGCACCAGCTGGTGCGGCAGTGCTGGTCGCGGATCCGGATGTAGTGGCGTTGTCCGGCGGTGAAGAACCGTTGCCGCGATTCCATCGCGGTCAGCTGGCTGGTGTCCGGGCGGGTGAACAGCCGCCGGATCCACATCGGCGTGTCGTCGGCGGGTTCGGTGATCAGTTGCCGGGCGTGTTCGGCGGGGATCGGTCCGTACCCGTCGAGGTGGGCGGGTTCGGTGCCGCCGGCTCCGGCCGGGTCGAGCAGCGCCCGGTCGGTGATGACCAGGTTGATGCTGACGGGCACGTCCGGTGCGGTGGCTTGTCCGGTGAGGCGTTGCACGAGGGTGTCGGCCATGATCTGCCCGCGGCCGCGCTGATCACCGACCGCGACGCTGGTGTCGGCGGCGCGGGTCAGCGCGGCGTAGGCGGCGACTCCTTGAGCGACCGGTAGCAGCGCGGACAACTGGACCATGGTCTGCGGTGCCGGCCGGATCCACACCCGGCGGTCGTTCTCGGCCTGCGCGCGGCGGGCCACGAAGCCGGCCGGGTCGAGCCGGTAGCCGATCTTCTTCGCCTCGGCCTCCACCCCCCGATCCCCGAGCGACTCCAGCTTCGGCGCCAACTCGGTGTCCACGCTCAGCCGGTGCTCGACCGAGAGCCACGCGGTCTCCCGGGCGATCAGCATCGCCCGCCACTCACTGACCCGCCCCTCCTGCAAGGCGGCATACGTGTGCGGGAGTTCCCGGGTCAGGATGCTCGCCCAACCCAGTTCCCGCGCGGCCCGGTGCGGGGAGATCCGCCGGGCCAGCGCGATCTGGGACGCGATACCACGACCCAGCTCCTTGCTCTTCACCCCGGCGGCCCGCTGCTCAGCCAGCTGGGACACCGAGAACGCCGCCGACTCGCGCACCTGCGCCGCCGCCACCACCGACTTCAACTGCTCCAACGCGCCGATCCGGTCGATCCGCACCGAGTCCTCGACCCGCTGCGGCAGATCGCGCAGCGCCGCGACCAGCCCCCTCAGCAGGGCCGTCGCAGCATCGACATCGCTCATACGTCCGATTCTAGATCAG
>JAVHVB010000479.1:0-3092 GCA_032160775.1 Pseudonocardiales bacterium
GCCCTTGCGCTCGCGGATAACCGGAGCCAGTACCTGGAACCGGGTGCCCTCGGGCATCTCGAGGATGCGGTCGACGATCTGCTGCGGGGTCTGCTTGGCGATCGGCTCGCCACAGACCGGGCAGTGGGGGCGGCCGATGCGGGCCCAGAGCAGGCGCAGGTAGTCGTAGACCTCGGTGATCGTGCCGACGGTCGAGCGCGGGTTCTTCGACGTCGACTTCTGGTCGATCGACACCGCGGGCGACAGGCCCTCGATGAAATCGACGTCCGGCTTGTCCATCTGGCCCAGGAACTGACGGGCATAGGCGGACAGCGACTCGACGTAGCGGCGTTGGCCCTCGGCGAAGATCGTGTCGAACGCCAAGCTCGACTTTCCTGAGCCGGACAGCCCGGTGAACACGATCAGCGCGTCGCGGGGCAGATCGAGGCTGACGTCCTTGAGGTTGTGCTCACGGGCGCCACGGACGATGAGACGGTCGTTCACGCTGGATCTTTCGCTGGCGGGCGGGCTGGGTGGGCGGGCGGTGCCCTCCACATTAGTGAGCGACTCCGACATCGGCGCGACTGCGGGAAGGATGACCTCATGCCGCGCGCCATCGCCACCAACCGCACCGTCGACCTCAACGAATTGCTGGCCTTCGTCCGTCCCCGGCACTCCATGATCCTGCTCACCCGGCGTCGGGACGGCTCCGGGCAAGTCACTCCTCCGGATCAGCCCGACCCGCTGGGGGCCGATCGCCGCCGGGGGCTTCCCCGCCCGCCTCGCGGATGGTTAGAAGCGCTGCCAGTCGCGCAGTCGCCGCGCGATGTCGGCAAGCTCCACCATCCCCTGTGCCACCTCGCGGACGAACCTGTCGCCTTCGACTGCTGACGACGCGCGCACGTCAGTGCCGTTCCTGATCAGGAAGTACCGCGTAGCCACCCACGCAAGCCGCTTGTTGCCATCGATCAGCGCATGGTTTCGGGCGAGCGACTCCATCAGCGCCGCCGCCTTCAGGAACAGATCCGGGTACGCGTCCTCTCCGAACGCACTTGCCTGCGGACGCGCTACTGCGGACTCGAGGAGCCCGATGTCTCGCACCTTCAACTCGGCCGGCGCGATGGCGATCTCGGCCGCGTCGAGAACGTCCTCCAGATCGAGATACTCCGTCACTTGGCGAGGAGGTCGAGAAGTTCCGCGTCCTCGGCCGCGATCCGCTTCAGGATCGCTCGTCTGGTCACGCGTCGCTCAGTCACGTACTCGTGAATCGCCTGCCGAGCGACCTCTTGCATCGACTGGCCGGTCGCTTCGGCATACGCGCGTAGCGCGTCGGACTCTTCTTCGCTCAATCGGAGGGTCATGGCCACAGGTTCGATGATACCGCGGTGATACCGCAACCGCCTGTCCGATCTGTGGATAACAGTCAGACGAGCGCCCAGTCCACCGGCGCGGCGCCCTGCTCCACCAGCAGTCGGTTAGCGCGGCTGAACGGGCGGGAACCGAAGAAGCCGCGGTCGGCGGACATCGGGCTCGGGTGCGCCGACTCGATCGCCGGCACGGCGCCGAGCAGCGGGCGCAGCGTCTGGGCGTCCCGTCCCCAGAGGATCGCGACCAGTGGGGTCCCGCGCGCGGCGAGGGCCCTGATCGCCTGATCGGTGACGGCCTCCCAGCCCGCGCCGCGGTGCGCCGCCGACTGCCCCGGGGCGACGGTCAGGCACCGGTTGAGCAGCAGCACGCCGTGCTGCGTCCAGGAAGTCAGGTCACCGTGCGCGGGCGGCTCGATGCCCAGGTCGCTGCGCAGCTCCCGGTAGATGTTCTGCAGGCTGCGCGGGAGGGGCCGGACGTCTCGTTCGACTGCGAAGGACAGCCCGATCGGATGGCCCGGCGTGGGGTACGGGTCCTGGCCGACGATCAGCACCCGCACGTCGGCGAACGGCTGCTGGAACGCGCGCAGGATGTGCTCGCCGGCCGGCAGATAGCGCCGCCCGGCGTTGATCTCCGCGCGCAGGAACGCGCCCATCGCGGTGATCTGCTCTGCGACCGGGGCCAGGGCTGCGGCCCAGCCGGCCTCGACCACCTCCGACAGCGGCTTCGGCATCAGGAGCGCCACAGCTCCAGGACGGGCACGCCCGGCGGCTCGAAACCGAGGATCTGGCCGAAGAACGAAAGCGTGGACTCATGTGCGTCGACGATCGTCTCGCGCTTGCGGAACCCGTGCGACTCCCCCGCGTACGGGCGGTAGGCGTGCGGGATGCCCTTGGCGACCAACGCGTCGCGGAACCGTTCCGCCTGCGCCGGCGGAACGATGGGATCGTCGAGGCCCTGCAACAGCAACACCGGGCAGGACAACCCGTCGACCTGGTTCAGCGGCGTGCGCTCTGCGTACAGCGCCTGCGCCTGCGGCAGCGGCCCGATCAACCCGTCGATGTACCGCGACTCGAAGTCGTGCGTCTCCTTGACGAACTCGACCAGCTCGGCGACGCCGAACAGGGAGACCCCGCAGGCGAACGTCTCTGCCGTGGTCAGGGCGGCCAGCACCGTCCAGCCGCCGGCCGAGCCGCCCTGGATCGCGAGTCGCGCCGGATCGGCGACGCCCGCGTCGGCCAGACCCAGCACGGCCGCCGCCGTGTCCTCGACGTCGACCACGCCCCACTGCCCACGCAGGCTGTCGCGGTAGTCGCGCCCGTAGCCGGTCGAGCCGCCGTAGTTCACATCGACGATGCCGATGCCACGGCTGGTCCAGTACGCGATGTCGGTACCCAGGCGGGGCGCGATGTGCGAGGTCGGGCCGCCGTGCACCCAGGCGACGAACGGCGGCAGTTCTCCGTCCGGCGCCGCGAACTCCGGGTTTCGTGGCAGATAGGCGACGGCGTGGACCTCGCGGCCGGCCGCGCTCGGGAAGGTCATCGGCTGCGCGGTCGGCAGATAGGCCTCGTCCGGCGCCGCGTCGACGCTCAACCGGATCGTGGTCGTCGCGCCGGTGGACAGATCGGTGAGACGCAGCCCCGGCACGGTGCGCGCCCCGCCCGTGCTCATGAGCACCCGATCGTTGTCGAGACCACGCAGGACCACCGTCGTCGCACCGTCGAGCTCGAGGTCTTCGTACTCACCCG
>JAVHVB010000480.1:0-3862 GCA_032160775.1 Pseudonocardiales bacterium
TGCCGTTCCTGCGGCGTGGCAACGACTCGTCCAACACCGAGCCTCCCTTCGAGCCGCACAGCTGGACCGGCGCGCTGATCATCATGTGCTCGGTCGGCGCGCTGCTGTGGGTCGTGCAGATCGTCAACGCCGCCGACGACTACGACCTCGACCGCTTCGGCGTGAAGCCCCGCGAAGTCGACGGGCTGTGGGGGATCGTCACCATGCCGTTCCTGCACAACAGCTACGGGCACATGTTCTCGAACACCGTGCCGCTGGTGCTCGTCGGCTGGGTGCTGCTGCTCTCGGGACTGCGCACCTGGGCGACGGTCACCGCGATCGTGGTGATTGCCGGCGGGGTGCTCACCTGGCTGGTGGGCCCGGGCCACTTCGTCATCGTCGGTGCCAGCGGGATGATCTTCGGCTGGCTGGGCTACCTGCTTGCCCGCGCGTACTTCTCGCGCAAGTTGAAGTGGATCGTCGTCGCTGTGCTGGTGCTGATCTTCTTCGGCACCCTGCTGTTCGGGCTGTTCCCCACGCTGAACTCCGACGTGTCCTGGCAGACGCACGTCTGCGGCTTCGTGGCCGGCGTCGGCGCCGGTGCCCTGCTACACCCGCGCGGGGGTGAGACCCGGCGCCTAAGGCGGTCGGCCGTATCGTGACATCCGTGCCTCAGCTGGATCGCGACGCCCCGATCGGAATGGTCGACTCCGGCGTCGGCGGCCTCACTGTCGCGCGCGCCGTCCTCGATCAGCTGCCGCACGAGTCGCTGCACTACGTGGGCGACACCGCGCATAGTCCGTACGGGCCGAAGCCGATCGCCGACGTCCGTTCGTACGCGCTCACGTTGATGGACGAGCTCGTCGACTCGGGCGTCAAGGCGCTCGTCATCGCCTGCAACAGCGCCAGCGCGGCCTGCCTGCGCGATGCCCGCGAACGCTACGACGTTCCAGTGGTCGAGGTCATCCTGCCTGCGGTCCGGCGGGCGGTGGCAGCCACGCGCAACGGACGCGTCGGGGTCATCGGCACCGTGGCGACCATCACCAGCGGCGCCTACCAGGATGCGTTCGCCGCCGCGCCGGACGTCGCCGTCACGGCCGCGGCCTGCCCGCGGTTCGCCGAGTTCGTGGAGCGGGGTGTGACCAGCGGCCGGCAGCTGCTCGGGCTCGCCGAGTCCTACCTCGCGCCGCTCAACGCGGCAGGCGTGGACACCCTAGTGCTCGGCTGCACGCACTACCCGCTGCTCACCGGCCTGCTCTCGGTCGTGATGGGCGATTCGGTGACGCTCGTCTCGAGCGCGGAGGAGACGGCCAAGGACGTGTACCGGATGCTCCTGTCGCACGACCTGCTGCGCGCGGACGATGCGGGGCCGCCGCGGCACCTCTTCCGGGCGACGGGCGAGTCCGAGCCCTTCGCGCGATTGGGCTCACGCTTCCTCGGGCCGGAGATCGCCGCCGTGGCGGCCGCGTACGGAGGTGTGGCGTGAAGCTCACCGTCCTCGGCTGCTCCGGCAGCGTGCCGGGCCCGGACTCTCCCGCGTCGGGTTATCTGATCGAGGCCGAGGGGTACCGGCTCGTCCTCGATCTGGGACACGGGGCCTTCGGCGCGCTGCAGCGCTACGTGCGTCCCAGCGACGTCGACGCGATCGTCGTGTCGCACCTGCACGCCGACCACTGCATCGACATCACCGCCTACATCGTCGCGCTGCGCTACGGCGGCGCCGGGTACCGGGGCACCGGCCCCGAGGGGCGGATCCCGCTCATCGGCGTGCCCGGGACCCGCGACCGCCTCGAGGCGGCGTACGACCCGCTGGCCCGCAAGCTCAGCCTGCACGAGATCTTCACCTTCGCGACGCCGAGCGTCGACGAGCTCGGCCCGTTCCGCATGTCGTACGCCCGGATGAACCATCCGACCCCCACGAACGCGGTGCGGATCGATTATCAGGACCGCAGCCTGGTGTACTCGGCCGACACGGGGGAGTCCGAGACGCTGGTCGAGCTCGCCGACGGCGCGGACGTCCTGCTGTGCGAGGCATCGGTCGGACCGGACGAGGTCTTCATCCCCGACCTGCACCTCACGGGGCGGATGGCCGGCGAGCACGCGGCCAAGGCGGGCGTCGACCGGTTGATCGTCACGCACGTCCCGCCGTGGAACTCGCCGCAGCTCGCGGCCGAGGATGCCGCGACGGCGTTCCGCGGAACGGTGGACCTGGCCTACCAGGGCGCGGAGTTCCTGATCTGACGTTCCGGATCAGGCCGGGATGAACGACAGCCGGACGGTCCGCTCGGCATTGTCGACGTTGGTGTCGACCAGGCAGATGGACTGCCAGGTGCCGAGCTGCAGCGTCCCGCCGATCACCGGGATCGTCATCGACGGCGCAATGAGCGCGGGCAGCACGTGATCGCTGCCGTGGCCGCTGCTGCCGTGCTGGTGCTTCCAGCGGCCGTCGCGCGGCAGGATCGTGCCCAGCGCGGTCAGCAGGTCGTCGTCGCTCCCGGCGCCGGTCTCGATGATCGCGACGCCGGCCGTCGCGTGCGGCACGAAGACGTGCAGCAGCCCGTCCTTCTCGCGGTCGGCGAAGCCGGCGCAGTCGTCGGTGAGGTCGTGGACGCGGGCGTCCCCGCCGGTGCGGATGGTGATCGTGTCGCTGCGCATACCTCGATCCTGCCGTGTCCCGATGCCTGACCGCGCGCCCAGCCCCTCCGCTCTCAGCGCTTGCGGACCGGAATCGCCCGGTGATTTCGGTCCGCAAGCGCGTGATCGTCAGGCCGGAAGCGGTCGGAGCAACCGTCACCCTGGCGCCGACCGAGCGGCCGCGGCCAGAGATGGGTAATCCCGCTAGTGTCGATCGGACGCGGTCGTGTCGATCGACAATTCATGGTTCTGTCGTTTGTGGGCGGGTGAGCGATGTCGATCGTCGAGCGGCTCGACCGCTTCCAACGCACCCATCCCCGTGCGGGGCTGCCGATAGCCGTGATCTACAAGTTCGCCGACGATCAGGGCAACTACCTCGCGGCGCTGATCACCTATTACGGCTTTCTTTCGATCTTCCCGTTGCTGCTGCTCTCCTCGACGATCCTCAGCTTCGTGTTGGAGGGGCAGCCGGAACTGCAGCAGCGGGTGCTCGACTCGGCACTCGGCCAGTTGCCGATCGTCGGCACGCAGCTCGCCGATCCGCAGGGAGTGACCGGCAGCGGAGTCGGTTTGGTGATCGGCATCCTCGGCACGCTGTACGGCGGGCTCGGCGTGTCGCTGGCGGCACAGAACGCGATGAACACGATCTGGCGGGTTCCGCGCAATGCCCGGCCGAATCCGCTGGCCAGCCGGGTACGCGGCGTCGTCCTGTTGCTCGTTGTCGGGCTGGCGGTGCTCGGGACGACTGCGCTCGCGGCGCTGGGCAGCATCTTCAGCGGCTTCGGCATCGGCACGAAGATCTTGTTGGGGATCGGGACGTTCGCGCTCAACGCGGTCGTGTTCACGACCGCCTTCCGGGTGGCTACCGCCCGGGACATCACTCTGCGCCAGACGGTGCCGGGAGCGGTGGCGGCCGCCCTGATCTGGCAGGGCCTGCAGTACGTCGGCGCCTTCTACGTCGGGCACGTCGTGAAGGGCGCGACGGAGATCAACGGCGTCTTCGCTCTCGTCCTCGGCCTGATCGCGTGGATCTATCTCGAGTCGTTCATCGTCGTCCTCGCCGTCGAGTACAACTCCGTCCGCTCGCTCGGGCTCTACCCGCGGGCGTTGATGACGCCGTTCACCGACGACGTCGACCTGACGGCCGCCGACGAGGCGAGCTACACCCAGCAGGCCGAAGCCGCCCGGGCCAAGGGATTCGAGGAGATCACCGTCGACTTCGACCGGCCGCCCGAACCGTCCTGACGCG
>JAVHVB010000481.1:0-9233 GCA_032160775.1 Pseudonocardiales bacterium
GAGTGCATCGCGACAGTGGTGTGCGGCGCCTTGGTGTCGACCTTGATCGTGGTTCCGATCTCGTCGTGCGCGTTCCCGGCCGCGTCAACCGCGTAGAGGCCGACCAGGTGTGTGCCGGTCACCAACGTGGCGAGGTTGCAGGGGTTGTCGCAGCTCTGCTCATCACCGTTGTCGACGCGGTAACGCAGCGACTTGGTCGCCGGAGCACCGGTCAGGCCGAAGTCGTTGAAGCCACCGACGCTCACGACCGGCGGTGTGGTGTACCAGCCGTTGAGGCCGACCACGCCACCACTCACATTGATCGCCGACGTCGGCGCCACGTCGTCGACGCGAATCGTCACCGAGGTGTGCGTGCCCTCGAGGTTGCCGGCCACATCGGTCGAGAAGTACTCGACCGTGTGCGTGCCCGGACCCAGCTGCGGGGGGTTCGTGTTGCTGTAGGTGAGGAAGCCGCCCGCACCGTCGATCCGGTACTTGGTCGTGCTCAGCCCGGAGCCGCCCAATGCATCGAGCGCGGACAGCACCACGAACGGCTGGGTGGTGTACCAGCCAAGGCCGCTCACGATCTTGTTCGGGGCCAGCGGAACCGTGTCGAGCTGGGTCGTCGGCTTGTCCGGGTCCCACTTGAAGGACGTGACAGAGGACGAGCTCGGCACCTGGATCGTGCCCTGCATCGCGCTGCCGTACAGCCGGTTGCCGAGCGCGTCGACCGCGGTGAACGAGAACGTGTGCGTCCCGGCCGGCAGCGCGGCGATCACGCTGGCCGGCACGGTGCACGGGGTGCCGGTGCAGACGTTCTCGGGCAACTGGTCGAACCGCCAGCGGTACGGGCCGGTGTTCGCGTCGACCGACGACTCGGCCGGCACACCGTCACCCTGCGTGTAGCCACTGATCGTGATCGTCGGTGCGTTGGTGTACCAGCTCGCAGAGCCGTTCGGGCCGAACTGGATCGTGGCCGTTGCCGACGGCGGCGAGTTGCTCAGGATGCCGCTGACCGAGGCCGTCGAGGTGTTTCCAGCGCCGTCGGTGATCCGCACCTGGATCGTCTTGGCTCCGTTCCCGACGGTCAGGTTGAACTGGGACCCGCTACCGCACGAGACGAACGGCGTGGCGACCGGCGCCGAGTTGCGGCATTCGGTCTTCGACACGTGCGACAGCGCCTGGTTGAGCGGCGTGTCCTGATCCCCGGAGTTGAACGACAGCGTGACCCCGACGCTCTTGGTGAGGAAGCCGGCCGTCGGCGCGGTGATCGACACCGTCGGGTTGCTGTTGTCGACGCCGAAGATGGCCTCGACACGTGCCGGGGTGGTGGTGCTCGTCGACGGGTCGAACTGCGCCTGCGGCAGTCGCGACACTGCACAGTCCGGGACCGCACCTGCGCAGCTCACATTCGGCCGCACAGCGACCGCGTACACGCCCCACAGACCGTTGTTGCCGGCACCGGTGAGACTGAACGTGACGGATGCCAACGCGTCGCCGAAGTCGATCTGGCTGTTGCCGGCCGAGATGTGCTTGGTCGCAAGTACCGACGCCCCGGAGCCACACGGTGTGGACACCGTGTTCGACAGCGGCACGGTGAACAGGTCGGCCAGCACGCCGCCGGACGGAGCCGTCGTCGTCGCGGTGTGCAGACCGCACAGGACCACGTCGTAGATTCCAGCGGTCTGGTAGGCCGCCTTGGCCGAGAACGGCACGGTGATGCTCGAGCCGTTGTTCCAGAATGCCGTCGTCGCGGCGGCCTGGGCGACCGGGGTTGCGACCTTGATGACCACACCACTGCTGCCCGGTGAACCCGCGGAGCTCTCGGGCGCCGGAACATCCAGGCCCGCGCACAGGTTCGTACCGGCAGCGCCACCGCTGACGCCCGGCGCGAAGCCCGCGTCGTAGCGCAGGATGGGCGCGATCAGCTTCACGACACCGCCGCCGCCGCCGCCGCTCGAACCCTTGCGGCTGTTGGCGCCGGCCCCGCCGTTCGCGTGCAGCTCGGAACCGGTGGTTCCGCGCACGTCAACCACCGGCGCGGACAGCACGATGCCGCCGCCGGACCCAGCACCGGCAGGCGCTGCCACGCCGGTGTTTCCAGTGTGCACGATGTGCGTGCCGGGCCCCGGAACGTTGTTCACGACCGTGTCGAATGCACACGCCCCGGTGATGTTGGCGATGCCGTTGTCACCGTCGGCGGTGATCGCGCCGTCGCTGACGATCGAGTCGTTGGCGAACAACTGGATAAGCCCGCCGCCGTTCGGCCGGGATCCGGTGATGGCTGAACCCGGAGCTCCGACCTCGGAGGTTGCCTGGTTCTTCTCCGAGTTGGCATTGCCGGTCAGCGAGTAAGCCGGACCGGCCGCACCGTTCGACCCTGCGCCGCCCGCGCCGCCGTGACCGGCACCGGAGTTACCGGTAGCCGAAGTCGTGGCGACCGCCGGGTTGCCGACCGAAGGTTGCGTCGCCTGAGTACCGCTTCCGTCGATCGTGCCGTGGTTGGTGATGGTGTCCGCAGTGATAATCAACTTGCCGACACTGGCCGCGGCACAGTTCGCCCCTGTGCCGGTCGTGTTCGTCGCGTCGGCTGCGGTCGCGACCTCGATCGTCGCGCTGCTGTTGACGGTCAGATCACCAAACGCGTGGATACCGCAGAGCGCGAGCGGTGCGCCGGCAAAGCGCGTGTAGTTCGGCCCGTTCGCCGGTGGGGCTGGCGGTGGCGGGCAGCCGGCCGGAGTCGGCAGCGCGGTGCAGTCCACCGGCGCCGGCGGGTCGGCCGGCGGACCGCCGATGCCACCAGGAGCACCGGCCGTCAGCACGCTGTCCGCCATCGCGTCCGAGTTGAAGATCGGGTGATCCGGCCAGAGACCGCCGGACACCGTGTCGAACGTGTCGCCCGGCGGTCCGAGCGGGATGTCACTGTCGTCCGCACCCGGGATGCAGAAGAACAGGCCACCCAGGCTGCGGAGGATGAAGTTGGTGTTGATCAACCCGCCGATGAGGCCGCCCAGTTGCAGGCGCGGCTCGTACAGCGGCCAGATGACGACATCCTTCGTCCCGCCCGGCCCGGCCGTGATCGTGTCGCCGGGCAGCGGCGGCACGATGTCGCTCGCGAGGTCCCAGAAGTTGCCCGAACAGTTCAGGTACTTGAACAGGAACGGCACGATGTTGTACGCCACCGGCACGTAGTAGACGGTGAGCAGGGTCAGCCCGAGGTTGATATCCGGGAACGGCCACGGCGTATGAATGGTGATGCCGAGGTTCGCGTTCGCCTTCAACTCCTGCACGTACCAGTCGATCGGGCCGATCGTCGCGTTACCGGTGCCATCGGACACCGCGCCCATGTTCTTGACCTTCACGTGCAGCAGGTTCTCCCGCAGCGTGAGGTGGGACGTTCGGACGTCGACCGTCGCATCCAACCGCGAGGTGAGCGTGGCGTCGAGGTTCACCAGGCTGGCGAGCAGGTCGGCGATGGCGTTGGTGACGACACTGAGGATGTCGCTCACCCAATCCGGCAGGTCAAGCGCGTTGACTACCCAGTCGACCATCTGCTGGCCCAGCGCCTCGAGCGTCGGGGCCAGGTTGAGGTAGAAGGAGATGTTCAGCGGATCTACCTGGAGGTAGGCCTGGGCCTGAACGGCCGCGTTGGAGCCGCCCTTGATCTCGTTGTAGGAGTGCAGCTCCAGGCCGTTCTTCGTCGTGCCGGCCCGGTTGAGGGTGGCCTCGACGAGACGCGCCTTCGGCTTGCTGGTGTCCGGCCAGAAGTTGAACGACACGAACGCCTGGGCCAGCCGGATGTTGCTGGTGACGCACAGCACGCACGCGCTGGGCGGGGTCGGCGGCGTCGGCGGCGTGGCCGTCGGCGGGGTTTGCGGGTCGCCCTTCGAGAGGAACGCGATCCGGAAGGTGGCGTCGTCCGGGCCGATGTTCGAGTCAGGGTTGCCGTTCTTGTCCAACGGACCCGGGACGTTCTTGATCTCTGCCTCGATCCGACCCGCACCGGTCGGGTCATTGCCGATCATCCGCACCGCGGCGGACTCATCGGTGCTCAACCGGCCGTCGATCTGGATGTACTTCTTGCCGGTACCGAGGTTGTTGCGGGTGTACATCGAGATTCCGATCTCACCCGGGATCAACAGTCCGTGCCGGTAGTCGGGGTTGCAGTTGTACGGCGTGTTGATGCTGAAGGTGCCGAACGAGTTGTTGGTCACTCGCTGCCGCGGGTTCAGCTGGCACGGCGCACCGAGCAGCACCTGGCTGCCGTCCGCACCCTGATAGAGCGCAGACAGCTCGCCCAAATTCCCGACCGTGTTGCCGGCGCCGTCACGCACCACGTAGTGGAAGCGCAGATCACTGGCGTCGAAGTAGTGGGCCTGGTCGGCCTCGCCGTGGCTCGAAGCAGACTGCACCTGGTCAACCGTCACCGACTGCGGGACAGGCAGCCGGAACGACACCCGGGCGGCCGTCCGTGCGCCGGTGGTGATCGCCTTGGCGCGGATGCCCTTCTCGGTGGCCGTGTCGCCGGTGACCGCGCCCCAGCCGTCGCCACGCGGGATGGCGTCGAGGTCGGCCAGGGCTTCCTTGGGCTGCAGGTCCGCGAGGGTCTGCAGGTCCGCCGGCGTGCCGAATTCGGCCACGCCGAACAGCCGGGCGCTGGCGAGCGGCTGGTCGAAGCGGATCAGTGGCGGCATGCAGTCGGTGATCAGCGCCGCGGCCTCCGCCTGCGTCTTGCTGGTGCCGTGCGCAGCGTTGTACGCCGTGGTCTCGGCGGCTGCGCTGCCACACCGGCGGCGCAGCGCGTCGTTCGAGCCCTGGATCAGTGCGGTCTTGGCCAGGTTGACCTGGAAGTAGGCCGGCAGATCGTTGATGCCGGCGTTGCGCAGCCGGACGATCTTGCCGTCGGCCGCCTTGTAGATCGCGGACAGCGCGAACGGGTCGGGCACCGACGGGTTCGTCTGCTGCAGGTCGAGACCGATGCAGCGGTACGTCGACACGTTGTCGTTGGTCGGGAACATCGGGAAGTCGGGTCGACTGCCCCGGTTGGAGCACGCCGTCGACGACGAGTAGATCCGCTGCAGGCGCGAACTCGAGACCGCGTTGTTCGCGTCGCCGAGCCGGCCGGCCGCCTCGAAGTCGAACGGACCGGACGGGTCGCCGTTGGCCGCCACCGACGTGAACTGCGTCGTGGCCGTGGTCACCGGGAACGGATCGCTCTGGTTCAGGATCGGAACGAAACCCGGGGTGGCGGAGGTGTAACCGCTCTGCAGATCGCCGGAACCTGACTGCATGTCAAAGCTCGCCGCGTGGAACTTGATCTGCTTGATCCCGAGCGGGTTGCCGCTGAAGTCCTTGCCGGCGATGTCCAGCCGGCCGCCGTTGTCCTGGCTCGGCAGGATGCCGTCGATCCGGTACGGGATACCGGTGATGTTGAGCCGGCCACTGACGATATCGGTGCCGCCCGGCGCCGCCATCCGCACGAAGGCGTCGACGTCCATGCCGGTGAGGCCCGGATTGGCCGGCGTGCCGAGGAACTGGAACGCGCCGTCCTCCGGGTTCGTGTCGGTCGTGTCGTCACACCAGACGTTCGGCTGGCCCGAGGCCGGCGCCGGCGTCGAGGCCGGCCGGGAACCGCGGAAACAGAACTGCAATCCGGCCGGGATGTGCTCGAGCAGCACATCACCCGTGATGTGCGTGCCGTCGGCGAGCACGACGTCGGCGTAGGCGCGGGCCGCGAAGTCCTTCGCGAAGTCGACGTTGATCACGGCCGTGCCAGTGGGCGCACCTGTGCTGTCGGAGATCTGGTGGAAGCCGAAGCCGGCGATGTTCTTGACCGCCACCTCAGCCTTGAACACCGGTGAGCCGTCCGGCAGCGGACGCGCCCGCACGGTGAACGTGCTGAGGTTGCTCGGGGATGTCGGGTCCTTGTAGACAGGGCGTGCCGGGATGGCCGCGGTGAACGGGTCGGGCGCGACGTAGTTGCGCACCGTCGCGTCGATCTCGTCGATCCGCACCGACGCGGTGAGGTCGATCGAGCCGGCCTTGTTCGGGTTGTGCGGCATGTTGATGTTGCCGTCGACGGTGATGTTGTCGTCGATGCCGAGGATCTGACCGGTGAAGACGAGAACGTCCGCCTTGCCCGGGATCGGGTTGCCGCTGCCGTCGAGCTTCGGCTTCACCGAGGAGAGCTCGAGGTTGGTGAAGTTCATCTTGCTGTTGAAGTCGGAGCTGGTCGCCGCGTGGAAGTTGTTGCTGAGCAGGTCAGGCTCGTAGCGCAACTCGACGTGCTTGGGCAGGTCCGACAGGTCGGCGCCGACGCACAGCGCGGTGGCTGACGGTCGCGGGTCCTGGCACACGCTGTTGCCCACGGTCTCTTCGGCCCGGAAGTGGACATTGATTCCGGGTCCGGTCGACGGCGCGTCGTAGACGACACGCGTCGGGCCGGTGGCGTTGCCGTCGGCGTCGGAGGCCGGCGTCAGGATGTGCGCGGTGATCGCGGTCGGGATGTTGTCGATGTTGAGCTCACCGTGCAGCTTGCGCGCCTGGATGGCCGGGTGGCCCGGCGTGTTCGCTTCCTTGCCGTTGAGCGCGACGTCGATCGTCGTGTTGATGTGTTGGATCGGCACGCTGGCCCGGTAGGCCACCGACATCGGCGTGTGGTCGACGGTGCCGACCGACGGGCCGAACGGCGCGGTGTCCTCGCACGGCGCGGTGATGACGTCACCGGACGGCGCGTTCACGTCGCGGCCCGACTCGCGCATGCAGATGCTGATGTCGTTCGGCAGCGGCGAGATCAGCACGCTGGCGTGCGCGTCGAGAGTCGCGTCCTGGATCGCCTCGTCGCCGAAATTGATATTGCCGAGCGGGAGGCCCTTGATATCCACGATGGCCTGCAGGTTCTGGTTGCTGCCGACCTTGACCCGGAAGCCCTTGGCGGCCTGGCCCTGGTGGTTGACGTAGGTCGCCTCACGGATGTTCGTCAGGTGCACCGCGGCCTGGAACTGCTTGCCGCGGCCGACGATCGTGGCCCACAGGGGCTGGTTGATGTCGTGGTTCGGCGCCGGGAAGTTCGTCGGCCGGACGAGGAAGTTCTGCACCCGGATGTCAAGGGTGTCGAGCGCGTCCTCGGTGCCCGCGACGCAGGCGTCCGACACGTTGACCTGGCAGGTGCGGATCGACACCTTCTGCAGGTCACGCTGCTCATTCGTGGCGCCTGGGTTGGTGACGTGCTCGTCCATGTTCACGGTCAGGTAGCGCGGCAGGCCGAGCAGTTGCGCGAAGGCACGGATCGGCACCGAGCCCACGACCGGCGTGTCGCTCGGCAGCCCGACGATCGCGTCGACCGTCACATCGGGCTTGAGGCCGATGGGCGCGTCGGACACGAAGTCGACGACCGTGTGGTGGTCGATACCGCCGCCGACGGCCGGCACCTCGTTCTGACCGACGGTGACCAGCATGTGCGCCGGAATCCGCTGGATGTCGAGCGTGGCGCACGCCGTGCCGTCGTCACCGCAGGACGGGTTGTTGCCGGCTGCGGCGCGGAACACCTGCGCGTGCGCCTGCACCCGGATCGGCGAGGATGCGTCGTAGTTGAGCTTCATCGGCGCCGCATTCGTGCCGTCGCCCGGCCCGTGCATGCCGACGTTGATCTGCGCCGGAAGCGGCGAGATCAGCAACTCGGCCGCGGCCTTGATCCCGTCCGCGTCGGGCAGCACGCCGGTGCGGGTGTCGGCCTGCACCTTGGCCTCGAACGGCTTGGTGCCGCTGCCCATGTCGTAGCCCGCGTCCCACCCGTCGGCGGTCTGCTTGTAGAAGACGTTGCGGATCTGCTCGAACCGCGCCCGCACCCGCAGCGCGAGGTCGTCCGGGCTCGTCTGCTTGTACTGCAGGAACGCGTACTGGTCGGTGGTCGGCTCGAGCACGCCGAGGCTGCCGCCCGGCTGGCCCTTCACCAGGTGACCGTCGACCAGCAGCGAGGAGATCGCGCCGGCCGTGCCCGGCTTGCAGGCCGGCGTCGGGGCGTAGAAGCGGTAGTCGCACGCGTGGAACTCCGCCCGCGACGCGTTCTTCGTCGGGTCGAACAGCATGGACGTGTTCGTCGGCAGGTTGTCGATCGTCACGTCACCGCACGCGACGTCGTGCGCCGGGTTCGGGTCGTTGCAGTCCGCGCCGCCGCGAGTCATGTCACCGTGCAGGCTGACGTCGATGTTCGAGCCGGCCGGGCCGGTCGTCCGAACCCGGATCGGGCCGGTCTGGCCGCTGGCGGGCACCGCAACGGTCGCGTTCAGCTTGCTCGGGATGTGGTCGATCTGGATCCGGCCGCCGGCCGAGAGGTCGTCTGTCGGATCGAGCGGCGTGCCCTCGTCCAGGTGGATGCGCGCCGAAGCCGTCGTCGAGAACGACGTCGAGGCGTCCCAGTTGAAGACGATCGGCGCGGCCGTCAGCGACTGGTCGTCGAACGGCTGGGCCTGCTTGCACGGCGTCATGATCGGGTCGGTACTGGTGACCAGCGCATCGCCGCTGTTCTGGATGCAGAGGTTGATCGTGTCCGGCAACGGGCTGATGAGCACGTGCGCCTCGAGGTCGATCCGGTTGTTCGGGATCTGCGGCATCCGGATGCCCTTGATGTCTGCGTCGACGACGAGGTTCTTGCCGCCGCCGATCCGCGCACGCGCGCCGAAGGCCCCGCCCTCGTTGACGTACTGCAGTTCCTTGATGTGGGTCACCCGCGCGATGGCCTGGAACCGCACCAGGTTCGGGTTGTTGTCGTCACCGCGTGCGGTGACGCCGGCGAACAGCGGCGCGGTCGAGGCCGGCGGCGGCAGGTTGGCCGGCCGGGTCAGGAAGTTGCGCAGGTTCATCCGGACCGCGGCGATCTCGTCCTCGGTACCGGCTGCGCACAGACGGGTGGTGTAGTCGTAGTCGCAGGTGTGCAGTTCCATCCGGCCGAGCGTCTCGTCGGCGCCCTGCACGGTGCGCACGCGAACGAAGCGGGACAGGCCGTCGAGGTCGGCGTCGGCCACGAGCGGCGCGTCGTCGGCCTGGCCGAGGATCACGTGCGCGTGGAAGTCGGGCTGCACGCCGCCCGGCCGCGGGATGTCGTCCAGCTCGATCCGCGTCTCCGGGAAGCCCTCCGGCGTGTGCAGGCCGTCCTTCAACCGCGCCTCGATATGGACAGGGATATTGCGTCCTGCGAAGTCGGCACAGACCGTCAGGTCCTGACCGCACGTCGCGTTGGCGGCGGCGTTGGGCAG
>JAVHVB010000482.1:0-3455 GCA_032160775.1 Pseudonocardiales bacterium
GGCGGTCTGCATCTCGGTCAACTCGGTCGCCAGTTGGGCGCGCACCGCGGCGAGTTCGGCCTTCGTCCAGTCCGACCCGCTCGGCACCGCCCCGGCAGCTCCGGCCGGTGCCGGCGGCGGCGCCGCCTGCTTGACGGGCGCCGCCTGCTTGACGGGCGCGGCGTTCTTGGCCGGAGCAGCTGTGACAGGCGCAGCCTTCTTGGCCGGCGCGTTCTTCGCGGGCGCCTTCTTCGCCGGGGCAGTCTTCTTCGCAGGCGCCTTCTTGGCCGGCGCCTGTTTGGCCGGGGCAGTCTTCTTCGCAGGCGCCTTCTTGGCCGGCGCCTTCTTGGCCGGCGCAGTCTTCTTCGCTGGCGCAGCCTTCTTGACCGGCGCAGCCTTCTTCGCGGCGGGCGCCTTCTTCGCGGGCGCCTTCTTGGCCGGGGCAGCCTTTTTTGCGGGCGCCTTCTTGACCGGCGCAGCCTTCTTCGCGGGCGCCTTCTTGACCGGCGCAGCCTTCGTCGCGGGCGCCTTCTTGGCCGGGGCAGCCTTCTTGGCCGGAGCAGCCTTCTTCGCGGGCGCCGCGGCCGCGACAGCCTTTCGGGCGGTCCGGCTGCCAGGACCGGCGCGACGCAATGCGCGCCCGATTCGTCCTACTGCAGCCATGAGTACCCCATTTCCTCGCGCGCAGGCCGGTGGCATCCGCCCTCCGCAAAGGCGGCCAATATATGGGGCTGGGAACCGGCACCGCCACTCCCCACGCTGATGGATGGCTACCATGGCCGATGCGTGGACGAGGACAAGTAGCGGCGGAATCCGGCCGAAGCGACCTGGGGACGGTGTGAGCCCGGGGGCACGGGCCGTCCGGGAAATCACCTCCGAGCACCGGAAGAACGGGCCTGGCGTAGTTCTTTAAGGCCCCAGTAGAACCGGACCCAACGAAGTGGGCGCGGCGGGTGACCGGCGTGTCAACGAGGGTGGTACCGCGGCACGCAGAGCGTCGTCCCTCGAGTCCTGTGGGTCCGACTCGAAGGAGTTTCTCCGGTGCCCTACGAACCGCTGCCCGCCCACGTCGATCTCGCCGCCCTCGAACGCGAGGTCATCGAGCACTGGCGCGCGGCGAAGGTGTTCCAGCGCAGCATCGACGCCACGGCGGCCGGCCCGCAGTGGACCTTCTACGAGGGACCGCCGACCGCGAACGGAATGCCCGGCACACACCACGTCGAGGCCCGCGTCTTCAAGGACGTCTTCCCCCGCTACCGGACGATGAAGGGTTACCACGTCCCGCGCCGGGCCGGCTGGGACTGTCACGGCCTGCCCGTCGAACTCGCCGTCGAGAAGGAACTCGGCTTCACCGGCAAACCGGACATCGAGGCCTACGGCATCGCCGAGTTCAACGCGAAGTGCCGGGAGAACGTCCAGCGTCACGTCGACGCCTTCGAGGCGATGAGCGAGCGGATGGGCTACTGGGCGGACTACGAGCACGCCTACTGGACGATGACGCCGGACTACGTCGAGTCGGTGTGGTGGGCGCTGAAGCAGATCTTCGACAAGGGGCTGCTCGTCGAGGACCACCGGGTCGCGCCGTACTGCCCGCGATGTGGCACCGGGCTGTCCGACCACGAGGTTGCGCAGGGCTATGAGGACGTCACCGACCCGTCGGTCTACGTCCGGTTCCCGTTGACGTCCGGCCCCTGGGCCGGCAAGGCCGATCTGCTCGTCTGGACGACTACGCCGTGGACGCTGGTTTCCAACACCGCCGTCGCCGTCAACCCCGACGTGAACTACACCGTGGCGCGGACCGAGCACGGCGTGCTCGTCGTCGCCGAGCCGCTGGTGGCGAAGGTCCTCGGCGAGGAGTTCGTCGTGGAGGCGACCTTCGCCGGCCGCGACCTCGAGCGGTGGAGCTATCAGCGGCCCTTCGACTTCGTTGAACTCGACAACGCGAACTACGTCGCGCTCGCCGACTACGTCACCACCGACGACGGCACCGGGCTGGTGCACCAGGCGCCGGCCTTCGGGGCCGACGACATGGCGGTGGCGCGTGCGTACGGCCTGCCGGTGGTCAACCCGATCGGTCGCGATGGTCACTTCGCCGCGGACCTGCCGGAGATCGGCGGGGCCTTCTTCAAGGACGCCGACCAGAAGCTGGTGGCCGACCTGCGCGCGCGGGGGTTGCTGTTCCGGCACGTGCCGTACACGCACAGCTACCCGCACTGCTGGCGCTGCCACACGCCGTTGATGTACTACGCGCTGCCTGCCTGGTACATCCGCACGACGGAGATCAAGGACCGGTTGCTCGTCGAGAACCAGAAGACGAACTGGTTCCCCGAGACGATCAAGAACGGCCGGTACGGCGACTGGCTGAACAACAACATCGACTGGGCGCTGTCCCGAGACCGGTACTGGGGCACGCCACTGCCGATCTGGCGCAACGACGTCGATCCGGCACGGCTGATCTGCGTCGGGTCGCTGGCCGAGCTGCAGAAGCTGTCCGGAGTCGAGCTGACCGATCCGCACCGGCCGTTCGTCGACGACGTGACGTTCACGCTGCCGGGCGAGGAGGGCAGGTACCGCCGGGTGCCGCAGGTGATCGACGCCTGGTTCGACTCGGGGTCGATGCCGTTCGCCCAGTTCGGCGCGCCGTACCGCAACGCCGACGCGGCGCGCGCTGCCTACCCAGCGGACTTCATCTGCGAGGCGATCGACCAGACCCGCGGCTGGTTCTACTCGCTCATGGCCGTCGGCACCCTGGTCTTCGACCAGTCGTCCTACCGCAACGTCGTCTGCCTCGGCCACATCCTCGCCGAAGACGGCCGGAAGATGAGCAAGCACCTCGGCAACATCCTCGAACCGATCCCGCTGATGGACGAGCACGGCGCGGACGCGCTGCGCTGGTTCATGGCGTGCAGCGGCTCGCCATGGTCGTCGCGCCGGGTCGGGCACAAGGTGCTCGAGGAGATCGCGTCGAAGGTGCTCCGCACGTACTGGTCGGTCGCTTCGTTCCAGTCGCTGTACGCGCGGGCCAACGGCTGGTCGCCCGGTGACGGCGCGCCGGGTTCGGCGCGCACCGCGCTGGACTGCTGGGCGATTGCTCGCGCCCACGAGACGGCGCTCGAGGTCGACCGCGCGCTCGAGAGCTTCGACACCCAACTCGCCGGCCGTGCGCTCGCCGGACTGATCGACGATCTGTCCAACTGGTACGTCCGCCGTTCGCGGCGCCGGTTCTGGGACGGCGACCCGGCAGCCCTGGGCACGTTGCACGAATGCGTGCACGTGCTGACCCTGCTGCTCGCCCCGATCGTGCCGTTCGCGACCGACCGGGTGTGGTCGGCTCTGTTCGCGGAGTCCACCGGCACGGATTCGGTGCACCTCGCGGCGTGGCCGTCGATCGACCCGGCCGCCGACGTGCTGGACAGCGACCTGATCGGCCAGATGGCCCTGGTCCGGCGGCTCGTGGAGCTCGGCCGGTCGGCGCG
>JAVHVB010000483.1:0-3902 GCA_032160775.1 Pseudonocardiales bacterium
CTTCCGCTTCCTCGGTCGGCGGGTGTTCGTCATCGCCGTGCTCCTCGTGCAGATGATCCCGCTGATCGCTTTGACCGTGCCGCTGTCGCTGCTGCTGGACAGCTATCAACTGAAGAACACGCTGCCCGGCGTCTCGCTGGCGTATCTGATGTTCACCACGCCGTACACCGTCTGGACGTTGCGCACGTTCATCGCGAACATCCCGCCGGAGCTGGACGAGGCCGCGATGGTGGACGGGTGCAGCCGGTGGCAGACCTTCTACAAGGTGATCCTGCCGCTGGTCATGCCTGGGCTGATCGCGACCGGCGTGTACGGCTGGATCCTCGCCTGGAACGAGTTCGTGTTCGCGAACACGCTGCTCATCGACAACGACAAGCAGACGGCGATGGTGTACCTGCTGGTGTTCCAGTCCAGTCCGACGCACGGTGCCGACTACGGCGGGCTGATGGCCGCCGCGACGCTGACCGCGCTGCCGGTAGTGCTGCTGTTCGCGCTGTTCCAGAGCCGGATCTCCACCGGCCTCACCGCCGGGGCGGTGAAGGGATGAATCTCTTGACCGGCGCCCGGGTCGTCACCCCGCACGGCGTGCTGGACGACGCCGTGGTCGAGGTTGTCGACGGACGCATCGTCGCGGTGCGCACCGGACCGGTGCCCGACGGCGCGGCCGACCTCGGCGGTGGGTGGCTCCTTCCCGGCTTCGTCGACCTGCACGTGCACGGCGGCGGCGGGCACGATGTCACGTCCTCGCGGGCGGCGATGGAGGCGGCCGCGCGTTTCCACCTGTCCCGCGGCACGACGCGGATGCTCGTCTCGCTGATGGCCGCGCCGGTCGACCGGCTGTGTGAGCAACTGTCCTGGGTCGCGTCGTTGGTCGACGCCGGCGTCGTGCTCGGCGCGCACCTCGAGGGGCCGTTCCTCGCTGCCGCCCGCTGCGGGGCGCAGAACCAGGCGCACCTGCTCGAGCCGGATCCCCTCGTCCTCGCCAAATTGCTCGACGCGGCGGACGGCAATCTGCGGCAGATGACGGTCGCGCCGGAACTGCCCGGCGCGCTCGAGCTGATCGCCGACCTGACCGAGGCCGGCATCGTCGCGGCGATCGGGCACACCGGGGCCACCTACGAGCAAGCCACCGCCGGCTTCGGTGCCGGCGCCCTGCTCGCCACCCACCTGTTCAACGGGATGAGCCCGGTGTCGCACCGCGAACCGGGTGCAGCGGTGGCGGCGCTGGACGCCGGCGTGGTCGTGGAGATGATCAACGACGGCGTGCACGTGCACGACGCGATCACCCGGTTGGTCGGCCGCAGCCAGGACGGCCGGGTCGCGCTCGTCACCGACGCCGTCAGCGCGGCCGGTGCCGGTGACGGCGCCTACACGCTGGGAGATCGGGAGATCGTGGTGCGCGACGGAGCGGTGCGGCTGGCCGAGTCCGGTCGGCTGGCGGGTTCGACGTTGACGATGGACGAGGCGGTGCGCCGCTACGTCGTCGAGGTGGGCCTGCCGGTCGAGGCGGCGGCGGCCGCGGCGGCGACCACGCCGGCCCGGCTGCTCGGCATCGCCGACCGGTGCGGCGCGATCGTGGCCGGGGCGGACGCGGACCTCGTCCACCTCGACGACAACTTCCGCCTCCAGCGCGTGATGACCCGCGGCACGTGGGTGAGCTGACCTCCGACCGCTCCCGTCTTCCTTTCGGTGATCAATCTTTCGGTGATCAACAGGGCCAAACAGGGCCGATAGCCCAGCGTTCGCCCTGTTGATGAACTGACCTCTGGTGAGCGCCGGACGTCGGCGGCATCGGGCTGCCAGGACAGGCGCGCCGGTGAACTCGGCCTGGGCATCAGCGCGCACGCCGGCCGGGCGGCGCGGTCAGGCGAGCAGGTCGGGGACGACGAAGGGCGTCGGTTTGCCGGGCGTGGCGGGCCGGCGCAGCGGGTCGTCTGCCGGTCGGTAAGGAATGTCCAACTCGCCCGCCCGTGCGCGCAACCACTGCTCGACCTCCTTGGCGAAACGCGCGGGGTCGTCGCGAATCTCGGCAGGCTTGTGGTGGCTCACCGCCACGCCGTGCCGCCCGAGCCTGCGGTGCTTCGCGCGCGTCGCGTCCCAGTCGCCTTCGGAGAAGTGGTAAGAGCGGCTGTCGATCTCTTCGACCGCGCGCAGTTCGCGCCAAAGGCAATCCGCTTCCGCAATCAGCACCCCGCTCGAAGTGATGATCGGCACGTTCGCCTCGAACTCCGGCACCGGGGAGTGTCGCAGGACGTCGAGTGCCTCGGCTTCGGCGATGGACTTGGCGCCGTCCAGGGCGTCGGCGAGTGCGCGTCGCAGCCATCCACTACCGTTCCTCGGACCGCTTTCGAGCTCACCGATGAGGTCGTCGATCGTGCAGGCGCGACGCTGGATGGCGCCGGTGACCAGAGCTCGGACGGGACGGAAACGGCGGTACTGCAAGCCTGTGTCGGCGATCGCTCTGGCCGTGTGAACGACCTCTGCATAGGGCAGGTCCGGATGTTCGCCGGGCAGCGTCCATGTTCGGTACGGGCGTCTGGTCGGACGAATCCGCACACCGCCCATCAGGCGGTGTTCACCCGCCCGCGCGAGGATGAGAACCTCGCGACGCGGCGGCTCGGGCTCACCTAGACCGGCGATGCGGACGGCGTCCCACCCGCTGATCGCCCCGGTCGGCGTCGCGAGTTCAAGGCCGACGTTGATCCAGTCGGCCCGAGACGGCGGCCCTGGCCCGGTGAGCAGGTAGCCGCGCACCAGACGCTGCCACCCGAATGCGTGGACAGCGTGGGCGACTGCATCGGGGCTCATCCCGAGCTGTCGCGCGCCGCGCACGGAGAGCACCCGAGGAAGGTTGGCATCGAGGCCCCGCAGCGAGGGCGGGAGCACACCGGTCATCCGCCGAGGATGGGGAAGGGCTGCTGCCCAGTGCTGGATCGCCCGGACATCTGTGGACGCTCCGTTGTTGATCAACAGGGCGAAATCGGGCCGTCCACCCTGCTTTCGCCCTGTTGATCAGCGGAGGACATGGGGTGCGGAGGGGTGGGGGCGGGGTGCGGTCGGCGGTCGGTCGGTCACGGACTCTCTTCGATGAGCCCCAACCCGGCCAACGCCTCGGCGAACGCGCCGTCGGCGATGATCCGCACACCGGTCTCATCACGTTCGGTCAAGCGCTGACCTGGCCCGTCCTTCGGGAGGTAGAAGACGCAGTCCGAGATCGGTCCGGGCGCGTCCTGCTCACCCTCGGCGATGTGCACCAGCAGCTTGATCGCGGCCAGGACGCCCATCCCGCTCACCAGGTGGACGGCGAGCAGGTGCCGGTTGGGCACCGCGACCAAGCAACCGTGCGAGGGTCGTTCAGTCCGCAGCGCCGACGCGAGCAGGTGGTCGAGCACCAGCACCCGGCTCGCGCCGAAGAAGTCGTCCGAGGTAAAGATGTGCACCTCGCTGTCGGCGCGTTCCTCGTCTGCCCGGAGGGCTTGGTGCGAGGGCGACGGCAGGCGGCGGAGGTTCTCGATCCCGAGGCGCAGGAACTCCTCGAGGCCACCGAGTTCGTCGACCGTTGCGGACTTCATCAGTTCCTGGACGTGGGTCGGCAGGTCGACGGCCGGCAGCGCGAGGATGCCAGGCAGACCGGACGGGGCATCGAAATCCGGCGGCTCCGGTAGGTCCGTCTCGGCCCGCAGCTTCAGCAGCTTCTGGCCGTCCGCGATCGGCCGGTCCGTGGCGCGGGCGATCTCGGCCATCGCTGCCACGTGCCGGTCCACGAGGTCCGGCCACTTCCTCCACGGCGCGCGCGAAACGGCGGCCGCCAGGTTGTGTAGGCCGTAGTGGTGACCGCCCGAGTGCAGCGCGCCGGCGCCGTCGTAGGTGGCCGGCATGCCGCCGGCCCGGAAGGTCCGCTC
>JAVHVB010000484.1:0-2768 GCA_032160775.1 Pseudonocardiales bacterium
GAGGTCGAGCAACTGTCCCGGCGCACCCTCGGCGACGTGCGCGCGGCCGTGTCGTCGCACCACGAGGTGACGCTTGCCGGCGAGCTGGCGACCGCTCGCGAGGTGCTGCGCGCCGCGGGCATGGTCAGCGAGCTGCCGCCGTCGGTGGCCGAGACCGACCCGCAGCTGTCCGAGCTATTCGGCTGGGTGGTGCGCGAGGCCGTGACGAACGTGGTGCGGCACTCCCGGGCCATCCACGTCCGGATCACCCTCGGCCGCGACTACATCGAGATCCACGACGATGGCCGCGGCGGCGTGGTGAGCGACGGCAACGGGCTGCGCGGGCTGCGCGAACGCTCCGAGGCCGCGGGCGGCACGCTGAACGTCTCCAGCGGCCTGAGCGGCTTCACGCTCCGTGTCGAGGTGCCGTCCGCGCGGGTCGAGCAGCCGACCGAGGTAGCGCTCTCGTGATCCGCCTCCTGCTCGCCGACGACCAGAACCTAGTGCGGACGGCGCTCGCCACGATGCTCGACCTCGAAGCGGACTTCGAGGTGGTCGCCCAGGTCTCGCGCGGCGATCAGGTGGTGTCCGCGGCATTGCGCACGCGTCCGGACATCGCGCTGCTGGACATCGAGATGTCGGGCATGGACGGGCTCGCCGCAGCCGCCGCGCTCAGTCAGGAACTACCGGCATGCCGGCTGATCATGCTGACCGCGTTCGGCCGGCCGGGCTACCTACGGCGGGCGATGGAGGCGGGCGCAGCGGGCTTCGTTGTGAAGGACGCACCGGCCGAGCAGCTCGCCGACGCCGTGCGCCGGGTGGCCCGCGGCGAGCGGGTCGTCGACCCCGCGCTGGCCGCGGCGACCCTCGCCGGTGGCACGTCCCCGCTGACCGGCCGGGAACGCGACGTCCTGGTCGCGGCCCGCGACGGTGCGACCGTCGCCGACATCGCGGCGAAGCTGTTTCTCACCGAGGGGACCGTGCGCAACTACCTGTCCGCGGCCATCGCGAAGACCGGCGTGCGCAACCGGGTCGAGGCCCTGCGCGTCGCCGACGAGCGCGGCTGGCTCTGAGTCAGACCTGCGGCAGCACTTCGGCGGCGATCAGTTCTAGGTGCGCTACGTCGTCGAGGTCGAGCACCTGCAAGTACATGCGGGACGCGCCGACCTCGGCGAAGCGGCCGATCTTGTCGACCACCTCACCGGGACTGCCGGCAAGGCCGTTCGTCCGCACCTCGGCGACGTCGCGACCGATGGCCGCGGCCCGGCGGGCCAACTCCGCATCGTCGCGCCCGACGCAGACCACCTGCGCCGCGGAGAGGACGATGTCGCGACCGGTCTCCGCGCACGCCGCGCGGACGCGGTCGAAGATCTCCACGGTGCCGGCCACCGAGTTGAACCCGACGTTGAACTCGTCGGCATACTTCGCGGCCAGTTGTGCTCCGCGCTTCTTTCCGGCGCCGCCGAGGATCAGCGGCGGACGCGGCGACTGCACCGGCTTCGGTAGCGCCGGCGAGTCCGCCAGTTGGTAGTACGTCCCGTCGTAGCTGAACCGCTCGCCAACGGGCGTGGTCAGCAGGCCGTGCACGATCTCCACCTGCTCGACGAACCGGCTGAACCGCTCGCCCACCTCAGGGAACGGGATGCCGTACGCGGAGTGCTCGGCGGCGTACCACCCGGCGCCGAGCCCGAGCTCGACCCGTCCGCCGCTCATATCGTCGACCTGGGCGACCGAGATCGCGAGCGGCCCGGGCAGCCGGAACGTCACCGGGGTGACCAGCGTGCCCAGCCGGATGCGCGAGGTCTCCCGAGCGAGGGCGGCCAGGGTCAGCCACGCGTCGCTCGGCCCGGGCAAGCCGGAACTCGAGCCCATCGACAAGTAGTGGTCGGAGCGGAAGAACGCGTCGAAGCCGAGGTCCTCGGTCGCCTTGGCGATACGCAGCAGGTCGGCGTGCGAGGCGCCCTGCTGCGGCTCGGTGAAGATGCGAAGCTCCATACCTCCGAACCTAGTCTTGCGCCATCATGGCCCACTCGCGGGAGCAGACGGGACGATCGACGTCGACGGCGCCTCACTTGTAGACGCTGGCGCTGACGAGGTCGTCGGTGCGGCGCTCGACGACGAGGACGGGGCCGCGCTCGAACTCACAGAGCTGCCGTCGGTCGGCCCGGGGGCGGGGGCACCGGGTAGCGACGAGGACCCGCTGACCGACGAGGTGACCGACGCCGACGACGCGCTCGCGATCATCGGTTGCAGCACGTCGAGGATCTGCTGCTCGAAGGTCGCGATCTGGGCCTTGATCTCCGCGAAGGTCAGGCCCTTGACGTGATCGGCGAACCGGGCGATCCGTTTCCACAACGCGGTGAGCTGCGCGAGTACGTCGCCGCTCGGCGTGCTCGGCAGGGTCAGCACGAGCTGCACGGCGAGCGCCTCGGTGATGCACTTGACGCAGTTGTAGTTCACCGCGGCCGAGATGTTCTGCGGAGCGACCACATTCGCCGAGCCGACGACCAGCACCACCTGGAAGCTCACCGCGACGGCCTTGCACCTGGTGCAGCTCGCGAACGCGTAGGCCTCGTTGCGGTTCAGCGCGGCGTCCCCGTCAGTGACCCAGACCAGGGCGAAGGCGACGTCGTAGACGGTCGTCCCGTCCTTGGTGACGATCGCCATGGTCTGGTTGTCGCCCACTCCCGGCGGCGCCGGCATGTTGAACGGGAAGACCCAGGTAGGCGCGCCCGGCGTCCGCGGGGACAGGACGACCGAGAGCCGGGGCTGGTCCTTGGTCGGCAGCG
>JAVHVB010000485.1:0-21032 GCA_032160775.1 Pseudonocardiales bacterium
TGCGCGAGGAACGTATCGCCGCCTGCCGGGCGGACCTGGCGGCCGATGCCGTCATCGACCTGGCCGACGCCGAGGCGGGGCAGCGCTGGATCCAGGTGCTCAATGACCTGCGCCTCGCCTTAGGCACTCGGCTCGGCATTTCCGAGGCCGATGCGGGCGAACTCGACCAGAGCGCGACCGACGCGCAGCCGCGCGGGCTCTACCTGTGGCTCACCGAGGTGCAGGACCTGCTGGTGCACGCCCTGATGGGCAGGTCGCGCTAGGTATCGTCGGGCCGTGCTGCGCATCTCCCGCGAGATCTACGACGCGATCGTCGACCACGCCCGCCGCGACCATCCCGACGAGGCGTGCGGCATCGTTGCCGGCGCCGAGGGCAGCGACGCACCGACCCGATTCGTTCCGATGCTGAACGCGGCCCGCTCGCCGACGTTCTACGAGTTCGACTCGGCCGACCTGCTCGCGCTCTACAAGGACATGGACGCGAACGACGAGGAGCCGGTGGTGATCTACCACTCACACACGGCGACCGAGGCGTACCCGTCGCGGACCGACATCTCCTACGCCTCCGAACCCAACGCCCACTACGTGCTCGTCTCGACCCGGGAGGCCGGCGCGACCGAGTTCCGGTCGTTCCGGATCGTCGACGGCGAGGTGACCGAGGAGCCCGTCGAATCGATCGACTAGCGGGAAGTGGGACGATAGGGGCCGGTTCCGGTGTTGACACCCGAACAGACACGAGCCGCGACCCCAGGAGAACTCATTCCCATGGCCATCGAGGTCAAGATCCCGACCATCCTGCGCACCTACACCGACGGTGCCAAGTCCGTCGACGCCAAGGGCGACACGTTGTCCGCGCTGATCGACGACATCGACGGCAGCCACCCGGGCCTCAAGGGGCGGCTCATCACCGACGACGGCGCTCTGCACCGGTTCGTGAACATCTACGTCAACGACGAGGACGTCCGGTTCACCGGCTCGCTCGACACCGAGCTCAAGGACGGCGACGTGGTCACCGTCCTGCCGGCGGTCGCCGGAGGCTGATCGGGATGACCCGCTACGACTCCCTGCTCGAGGCGTTCGGCGACACGCCCCTCGTCGGGCTGCCGCGGCTGTCCCCTCGCTGGGACGGCGCGAACCCGGTACGGCTGTGGGCCAAGCTGGAGGACCGCAACCCGACCGGATCGATCAAGGACCGCGCGGCCATGGCGATGGTGCGCGCCGCCGAGGCCGAGGGCCGGCTGACACCCGGCTGCACGATCCTCGAGCCGACTTCGGGCAACACCGGCATCTCGCTCGCGATGGTCGCGAAGCTGCGTGGCTACGGCCTGGTCTGCGTGATGCCGGAGAACACCTCGATCGAGCGCCGGCAGCTGCTCGAGATGTTCGGGGCGCGGATCATCTCCTCGCCCGCGGCCGGTGGCTCCAACCAGGCGGTAGCGACCGCGAAGCAGATCGCCCAGCAGAACCCGGACTGGGTGATGCTCTACCAGTACGGCAACCCGGCGAATGCGCAGGCGCACTACGAGGGCACCGGCCCGGAGCTGCTGCGCGACCTGCCGACGCTCACCCACTTCGTGGCCGGCCTCGGCACGACGGGCACGCTGATGGGCGCCGGCCGGTTCCTGCGCGAGAAGGCGCCGGACGTGCAGAACATCGCCGCCGAACCCCGCTACGGCGAACTCGACTACGGCCTGCGCAACATCGACGAGGGTTTCGTCCCCGAGCTGTACGACGACTCGGTGCTCACGTCGCGCTTCTCGGTCACGTCGTACGACGCGTTGCGCCGCACGCGGGAACTGATCGAGAACGAGGGCATCTTCGCCGGCGTCTCGACCGGCGCGATCCTGCACGCAGCCCTCGCGGTCGCCGACCGGATCGCCGCCAAGGACCCGGCCACCCGCGCGGACATCGCGTTCGTCGTCGCCGACGGCGGCTGGAAATATCTGTCGACCGGGGCCTACTCGGGCAGCCTGCAGCAGGCCGCCGAGCGGCTCGAGGGCCAGCTCTGGGCCTGAGCGTCCGCTGATCGACGTTCGCGATCGGTAACCATTCGCCGGCCGCGCGGGTGTGACGATGGGCAGATGGGTTCCCGGGCACCGATCGGCTGGCTGATCGGCGTCCTCAGTGCGGCGGCAGCAGTGGGCGTCGGCGAGTTCGCGGCAGGGTTCGTGCGGGCCGCTGCCGCGCCGGTGATCGCCGTCGGCAACGGGCTCATCGTCCTCACCCCCGATTCCTGGAAGCGCCCGGCGATCGAAAGTGTCGGCACCGACGACAAGCCCCTGCTGGTGCTCGGCATCCTGATCGGCCTGGCGCTGCTCGGCGCCGCGATCGGCGGCCTTGCGATCCGCAACATCTGGGCCGGGCTGGCCGGCGTCGCGATGCTCGGCGGGTTCGCGGTGTTCTGCGCGGTCATCGCGAAGGGCAGCCGCGGCACCGACGTCGTCCCATCGATCATCGGCACTGTCGTGTCTGCCGGGGTGCTCGTCGGGCTCGTCCGGTTGGCGACGGGGTCGATCCGGCCGGCGGCCGACGCTGCCGAATCGGACGGCGTGCCCGACCGCCGGACGTTCGTGCTCGGCGGTGTTGCTGCCGCAGCACTCGCCGCCGCGGCGGGCTTCGGCGGGCGCGCGGTCCAACATGCTCGCTTCGACATCGCGGCCGCGCGCCGGCGGGTCCGCATCCCCGCCGCGGGCGGCGACGTCGCAGCGCAGGCCACGGCGGCCGAGCTGAGCCGCGGCGGCGTGCCGTGGGCAACGTCCAACGGCGACTTCTACCGCATCGACACCGCGCTCACGGTTCCGCAGATCAATCAGGACAGCTGGCAACTGCGCATCCACGGCATGGTCGATCGGGAGCTGACGATCAGCTGGGCCGACCTCCAGGCCAGGCCGATGATCGATCGCTGGATCACGCTGTGCTGCGTGTCCAACCCGGTCGGCGGCCCGCTCGTCGGCAATGCGCTGTTCCACGGCACCCGGCTCGCCGATCTGCTGCGCGAAGCGGGCGTGCATCCGGACGCAGACCAGCTGCTGCTGGGTTCCTTCGACGGCTACACGTTCGGCGCTCCGACCGCGGTCGTCATGGACGGCCGGGACGCGCTGCTCGCGATCGGCATGAACGGTGAGGCGCTGCCGGTCGAGCACGGTTTTCCGGTCCGCACCGTCGTGCCCGGGCTGTACGGCTACGTGTCCGCGTGCAAGTGGATCGTCGACATCAAGGCGACGACCTTCGCGGCTGAACAGGCGTACTGGGTGCAGGGGGGCTGGGCGGCGCAACCATCGATCCAACTTGCCGCGCGGATCGATACGCCCCGGGCGAACACCGTCGTCCGGGTCGGTCAGCAGACCGCGATCGCCGGCGTGGCCTGGGACCAGCACGTCGGCGTCTCCTCGGTCGAAGTGCAGGTCGACGACGGACCGTGGCTGCGCGCGCAGCTTGCCACCGTGCCGTCCACCGACACCTGGCGGCAGTGGTACCTGCCGTGGACGCCCGCCGCGACCGGCCCGCACGACGTGCGGGTCCGCGCCACCGATGCGCGCGGCCGGCCGCAGGAGGGCCAGCCGCACCAACCGTTCCCGACCGGTGCCACCGGGCTACATGTGATCCGGGTCCAGGCCGTGGACACTTCCTGAGCCCCAGCGCCTACCCTCGGGGCGGTGGAACCGTCCAGCCGGTTGCGGCCGTTCGATCCGCAGAGCTGGACCGGCGCGCTCATCTTCATGGGCGGGTTCGCGGCGCTGCTGTGGGTCGTCCAGTTCCTGAACGCCGCTGACGACTACCGGCTGGACCGCTTCGGCGTGCGCCCGCGCGAACTCGACGGCCTGTGGGGTGTGGTGACGATGCCGTTCCTGCACTCCAGTTACGGGCATCTGCTGTCGAACACCGTGCCGGTCGTCCTGGTCGGCTGGGTCGTGCTGCTTGCCGGGCTGAGCACTTGGGCGGTGGTCACCGGTCTTGTGGTGCTCGGCGGTGGCCTGCTCACCTGGGTGGCCGGGCCGGGCGACTCGCTGATCGTCGGCGCCAGCGGGCTCGTGTTCGGTTGGCTGGGCTACCTCCTCGCCCGCGCGTACTTCTCCCGCCGGCTCAAGTGGATCGCCGTCGCCGTCCTCGTGCTCGTCTTCTTCGGGACGTTGCTGTTCGGCCTGTTCCCCACGCTGAATTCGGACGTCTCGTGGCAGGCGCACGTCTGCGGGTTCGCGGCAGGCATCGGAGCGGGTGCGCTGCTTCACCCTCGTGGCGCGCAGACCAGGCTGCCGGGCCGGTCGGCCGTATCGTGACCGGTGTGCAGCGCAGGGACGCGCCCGTCGGCATGGTCGACTCCGGCGTCGGCGGATTGACGGTCGCCCGTGCGGTGCTCGACCAACTGCCGCACGAGGCGCTGCATTACGTCGGCGACACCGCACACAGTCCGTACGGGCCGAAGCCGATCGCCGAGGTCCGCCGGCATGCGCTCCGGCTGATGGACGAACTCGTCGAGTCCGGTGTCAAGGCGCTGGTCATCGCATGCAACAGCGCCAGCGCCGCCTGCCTGCGTGATGCCCGCGAACGCTACGACGTCCCCGTCGTCGAGGTGATCCTGCCGGCCGTCCGGCGCGCAGTGGCCGCGACCCGCAACGGGCAGGTCGGGGTCATCGGGACTGTGGCGACCATCACCAGCGGCGCGTACCAGGACTCGTTCGCCGCTGCGTCCGGTGTGACGGTCACCGCTGCGGCGTGCCCGCGGTTCGCCGAGTTCGTTGAGCGTGGCGTGACCAGCGGCAGACAGCTGCTCGGGCTCGCGGAGGCATACCTCGCACCGCTGAATGCGGCGGGCGTGGACACCCTGGTCCTCGGATGCACGCACTACCCGATGCTCACGGGCTTGCTCTCGGTCGTGATGGGTGATTCGGTCACGCTGGTGTCCAGCGCCGAAGAGACCGCGAAGGACGTGTACCGGGTGTTGACCGCAGCAGACCTGCTCCGCGCCGACGACGCGCCGCCACCGCGGCACGTGTTCCGGGCCACCGGCGACGCGGCGTCGTTCCTGCGGACCGGGCGCCGGTTCCTGGGCCCGGAACTGGGCCCGGTCGCGCACGCGCTCGGAGGTGTCCCGGCATGAAGGTGACCGTGCTCGGCTGCTCGGGCAGCATCCCGGGCCCGGACTCGCCCGCGTCCGGCTATCTCGTCGAGGCCGAGGGATACCGACTGGTGCTCGATCTCGGGCACGGCGCGTTCGGCGCGCTGCAGAAATACGCGCGGCCGAGCGATGTCGATGCCGTCGTCGTGTCGCACCTGCACGCCGACCACTGCATCGACCTCACCGCCTACATCGTCGCGCTGCGCTACGGCTCGGACGGTTACGGCTCGACCGGACCGGACGCGCGCATCCCCATCGTCGGCGTGCCAGGCACCCGCGACCGACTGGAGGCGGCGTACGACCCGCTCGCCCGCAAGCTGAGCCTGCACGAGATCTTCGCCTTCGCCACGCCGACCGAGGGCGAGCTGGGACCGTTCCGCGTCTCGTACGCCCTGATGAACCACCCGACGCAGACGAACGCGATCCGGGTCGAGTACGGCGACCGCGCGCTGGTGTACTCGGCCGACACGGGCGAGTCGGCCGAGCTCGTCACGCTCGCCGAGGGCGCCGACGTGTTGCTGTGCGAGGCCTCCGTCGGCGCGGACGAGGAGCTCGTCCCCGGCCTGCACCTCACCGGGCGGATGGCCGGCGAGCACGCCGACAAGGCGGGCGTGGACCGGCTGATCGTGACGCACGTCCCACCGTGGAACTCGGTGCAGGCGGCGGCCGACGACGCCGCAGCGGCCTTCCACGGGGTGGTCGAGGTCGCGCACCCCGGCGCCGTTTTCTGGATCTGATCGCAGGTCGACCCGGCGCACTTGATCGGCAACCTCGAATCAGGCTCCAGGCCTCGATTCGGCGGTGTCGAGCACTGCGGGCGCGCGCAGTTCGACCCAGACGCGCTTGCCGCCGCGGTGATCATCGGCGCCCCACGCGTCGGTCAGCATCTCGACCAGCCGCATGCCCCGGCCGCGTGGCCGGTCGTGGTCAAGCTCCTGCACCACCGGCCGGATGGAGGATCCGTCGGCCAGCGAGATACGCAGCACGTCCGTGTGGCAGACGATCTCCAGCTCGAAACTCTCCGCCCCGCCGGCGTGTTCGACCGCGTTGCTGACCAGCTCGCTGACCACCAGCTGCGCATCGTCGGACAGCGACTCGAGCTGCCATCCGTCGAGCAGAGCGCCGACCACCCGCCGGGCCATCCGGGGAGCGCGGGTGTCGACCGGGATCTCGGCCACGACGCGCCACTGCCCCATGACGGTCCCTTCCCCTGTTGCGATTTCCGGCAGCCCATTTTCTACCCGCGGGAAATACGGATACCACCGCCCGTCCGGGCCATGGCAAGAAATTGGGCGGATCAAACGTCCCATTACCGGACGGGAGGCACAAATCGAGCCGCACCGCGCGCTAGCCGGCCAGGAAGGAAAGCCGGACGGTGCGTTCGGTGTTGTCGACGTTGGTGTCGACGAGGCAGATCGACTGCCAGGTACCCAGCTGCAACCGGCCACCGATCACCGGCACGCTGACCGCCGGCGCGATGAACGCCGGCAGGACATGGTCGCGGCCGTGGCCCCTGGTGCCGTGCCGGTGGCTCCACCGGTTGTCGCGCGGGAGCAGTTCATCGAGTGCGACCAACAGGTCATCGTCGCTACCCGCGCCGGTTTCGATGATCGCGATGCCCGCGGTCGCGTGCGGGACGAAGACGTGCAGGAGCCCGTCCTGCTCACGATCGACGAAGCCGGCGCAGTCGTCGGTGAGATCGTGCACCCGGCCCTCGCCGCCGGTGTGGATCGTGATCGTCTCGCTGCGCATGTGCTCATCTTGCCGCTCCGTCCACCCCGCCGGCAGCAGCTGCCGGCGGGGTGGACAGAAGACGTCAGCCTTTGACGTAGGAGACCTTCTCCGCGACCCGGCCGTCGCGCACCCGGAAGACGTCGACCCCCCGTACATGGCCGTCGTTCCAGGTGTAGCGCCAGCGCGCGACCAGCCGGTCGCCGCAGACGATCTGCTCCTCGGTCTCGAACCGGGCATCGGCGGCGGTGGCGAAGAACTCCTCCCATGCCGCCCGGACCGCGGTCGGTCCCACGTGCCGCACCCCGTCCGGCGGCGCGGTGGACTCGAACACGCAGTCCTCGGTCATCGCGGCGAGCACCGCGTCGACATCGCGCCGGGCAAACGCCGTGTCGAAGCGGGCGACGGCGGCGAGCGTGTCGGCAGCCGTGTCGGCAGCGATCACTTCGCGTACTCGCTGGCGCCGAACCAGTCGACGACCACGACGTCCTCGTCGCCGACGACCCAGGCGTCGTGACCGGAGGGCAGCGAGGTGACCGAGCCGGCGGTGGCGTCCAGCTCTGTCCCGTCGGCCATCCGGACGCGCAGGGTGCCACTCACGTGGTACTGGAAATGCGGTGCCTCGCACAGCTCGGTGCCGGCGATGGGCTTGACGTGGTCGGACCATCGCCAGCCAGGCTCGAGGACGAGTCGGCCGATATCCGCGCCACCGATCTTGACGATCTCCGCGCGGCCGTGTTCGAAGTTCCGGACCTCGTCCGGAGCGCTGAAGGTGCTGTGCTCGGTCATCTGTCGGCTGGTCATCGCCGGATCCTTTCTGTCGGGTTGCAAGGTGTCGGCGACGTTAGGCAGCAGACCTTGCAGTCCACTAGCAGGAGTGCGGTCGGCCATCATGGGCACGTGACGGGGAGCGTGCCGGTCGAACTGCGGCTGCTGGGCCGGTTCGTCGTCGTACGCGACGGCCGTGAAGTTCCGGTCGCCGAGTTCGGCGGCCGCAAGGTCCGCGCCCTGCTGCGGATCCTCGCCACCCGCCGCGGCGCGGTGGTCGTGTCCGACCGGCTCGTGGAGTACCTGTGGGGCGATCGGCCGCCCGCCGACCCCGCCGCGAACCTGCAGGTGCTGGTCAACCGTGCCCGCCGGGCGCTCGGCCGGCCGGAGCTGATCGTCACCGCCCACGGCGGGTACGGCCTCGCGGCCGGGCCGGGCTGCGTAGTCGACACCGAGGAGTTCCTGGCTGCTGTTACCGCGGCGCGGCAGGCAGCCGGTGGCGCCGCGGCGTCCGCCGCCTACGCCATGGCGCTGGAGCTCTGGACGGGCGACCCGCTTGCCGAGGACAGCTACGCCGACTGGGCGCTCGACTACCGAGCCGGTCTGGCCCGCACCCTGCAGGAGACGCTCGAGGAAGCAGCACAGCTGGCGCTCGACCGCGGCGCCGCCGCGGAGGCCGTCGGTTACGCCGAGCGCGCCGCCGGCGCCGAGCCGCTGCGCGAGGTCGCCGTGCTGCTCCTCGTCCGGGCCCTGGCCGCGGCAGGCGACCCGGCCGCCGCGCTCGGCCGGTACGAGCAGTTCCGCCGGTCCCTGGCCGACGAACTCGGCGTCGACGCGTCGGCGGCCGCCCAGGAGCTGCAGCGGCAACTGCTCGGCGCGGGCACCGACCCCGAGCCGGCACCGGGCCGCGCGGTCGGCGACCTGCGCTTCGACCGGCTGCCCTTCGTCGGGCGGGCGGCCGAGCTCGCGTCCTTGGTGACCGCTGCCGCCGCGGGCGAGGTGGTGCTGCTGTTCGGCGAGTCCGGCGCGGGCAAGTCGCGACTGCTGGAGCAGTTCGCGCTCGAGATGCCGGTCGTGTTCGTCCGCGCCTTCCTTGCCGAGCAGGACGAGCCATGGAGCCTGGCCCGCAGCGTGTTCCGGGAAGTGCTCGCCGCCGACGCCACGGCCGCTGAGCGGTTGCCGCGCCCGGTCGCAGCCGCATTGAACTGGCTGCTGCCCGAACTCGAGGCGACCCCTGGCGAGGCGCCGCCGGACCCGGAGAGCCGGCGGGCATTGCTGGGCGAAGCTGCGTTGCGACTGCTCGACGCCGCCCGCGCCACGATCGTGGTCGACGATCTGCAGTGGTCCGATCCGACGAGCCTCACGGTGCTCGACGCGGTGCTGGCCCGGCTCGAGCCGATCGGGGCGGTGCTGGCCGTGCGCCCGGCCGAGGCCACCGGGAACGCGGCGGTCGCCGAGTGGGTGGACCGGCATCGACACATCTGCCGGGTGCTGGAACTCGGACCGCTGTCCGGTACCGACATCGGCGAACTCGCCGGGGACGCGACTCTCGCCGCCCGACTGGCCGCCGCGACCGACGGCACCCCGATCGCCGTCGTCGAGGTGCTCCGTGCGCTCGCCGCCGAGGGCGCGATCACCCGCACCACCCAGCAGCGCTGGCGCGTGCTCGACGGTGACGCGCTCCCGCGGGTCGAGCAGCTCGCACTGGCCGGCCAGCGCACCGCGATTGCGCGGCGGGCCGGCGCTCAGCCGGACGCGGCGCGCGCTGTGCTCCAGCTGCTCTCCCTGCTCGCGAGGGAGTCGTCGGCGCAGCTGCTGGCCCTCGCGACCGGCACCGACGATCGGGCGGTGCTGGACCTGCTCGGCGGACTGGCCCGGGCCGGGCTCGTCCGGCTGGGCGAACGCGGGTGGGCGCCCGCCCACGACATGGTGGGCGAGGTGGTCGCGGGCGGACTCGGTACGGACGAGCGCGCGCAGCTGCACGGCCGGCTCGCGCTCGCGGTCGAGGCGGTCGCGGGTGAACCGGGCGAGGCGGCGGCGCACTGGCTCGGGTCCGGCAACAGTGACCGGGCCGCCGCGGCCTACCGGGCGGCCGCGGAGCGCGCACTCGACGCCTTCGCCGGGGCCGAGGCCGCTGCGCTGGCCGATGCCGGGCTCGCCACCGTCCGAACCTCAGCCACCCGGGCAGACCTGCACGCCGCGCGGGCCGAGGCGCGCGCCCGGGGCGGCGACATCGCCGGCGCCCGCGACGACCTGCGTAGCGCGATCGCGGCAAAGCCGCCCGGCCCGGGACGGGCCCGGCTGCTCGCGCGCCTCGCGACGTTGGCCTCCGGCGCGCAGGATCTCGTCCGCGCTGCCGAGCTCGCCGAGACCGCACTCGTGGAGGCCGCCGCCGACGACGGGGCGCGCGCGGCCGCGCTGGAGATCGCGGCCGTCCTGGACATGAACCTGTACCGGCCCGACCGCGCGGCGCAGCGGGCCGCCGAGGCGCTCGAACGGTACGAGCGGATCGGCGACGCCAAGGGCCGCGCTCGGGTGCTCGACGGGCGCGCGATGGCGACCTTCCTGGCCGGCGCGGTCGACCACGGCACCCAACTGCTTCAGCGCGCGGCCGATCTGTTCGAGGACTCCGGCGATCTGCTGCACGTGATGACACCGCGGTCCACCGCCGGCCACGGGTTGGTCTTCGCCGGTGCCCCGCTGGGCGGGCTGGAGCTGAGCACGTCCGCGCTGGAGCTGTCCCGCGCACTCGGCAATCCGGAGGGGGAGACGTACACGCTGTGGCACACCGCCGAGGCCCTCGCCGCCGCCGGTCGCGCGGACGACGCCGGCGCGGCCGCCGAGGAAGCGGTCGTCATCGCTGAACGGATCGGCCACCGGGGCTGGACGGCCACCGCGTATCGCGCACTCGGGATCGCCCGCCAGTCGGCCGGTGAGCCGAGCGCCGCGCTGGCCGCCTTCGAATACTCGTTGGAACTGTCCGAGCACCTGAACCTGTTCGCCAGCTGGGCGGCGGCGCGGGCCGCGCTCGTGCTGGTCGAGCTGGGCCGGCTCGACGACGCCGCGCCGCTGGTGCGCCGCGCGCTGGCCGAAGGGCCGCCCCTGGCGCACTTCGAGGCCCGCCAGGCCGAGGTCGAGCTGGCCGTCGCAGGTGGCGACCCGCGGGCACGTGATCTCGCAACCGCGGCGCTGCGCACAGCCGACGAGGCCGGCGTGCGTCAGGGACGGGACCGGCTCGCCGAGGTCGCTGGCTCCGCATGACCGACCAGCCGGCGTTCGCCCGCGCCGAACGGGGGCTCTGCGGGCAGTGCAGCCACGCGATCGTCCGACCGACCCGGCGGGGCACGGTCTACCTGCGCTGCGCGCTGGCCGCGTCGGACAGCAGGTTCGCCAAGTACCCGCGGCTACCGGTCACGGAGTGCGCGGGCTTCCGGCCCGCAGCCCGAGAACCCGCGGACGGGGGTCAGGGCAGCTGGTAGCCGTACGGCGCCGGCGTGCCCATCGGGTACGGGATCGGCGCCGTGTCGCTCTGGTGCGCTGCGCAGTAGGCGTCGCGCGTCGCGTTGCTCTGGCCGACCAGTGGCAGCGGGTTCACTGCGAACGCGACGAGGAAGCTCTGGGCAATGGTGTTCGCGCCGTTCTCGATGGCCTGCGCCACGAGCGCGCGGGCGGCGTCGTTCGGTGCGGCGGCGAGCAATTCCGCATTGCGCCACGCGGTCTCGCGCCACGCCGAGACCATCTGGAAGGTCACGTAGTTGACCAGTGGGTTGTTGGTGTCGTCCGCCGTCGGGTCGAAGCGCTTGGCCGCCTCGGCGAGCAGCGGCGCGGTGTCGTCGTTCAGCCACGCCTCGACGGCGTCGTAGTCGGCCTTGCCGGACACGCCGCTGGAGTTGACGAGACCGGACCCGTACAGGACGAAGGGCAGATCGCGGTTGATGTGCGCGTTCATCCCGAGGAAGAGATCGCCGGCGCCGGTGACCTTCTTGTTCTTCGCGGCGTCGAAGGCGTAGAGCCACGTCTGCGGGACCGACGACCGGCTGCCGCTCGACCAGTTGTAGTACGCGTCGGTGTAGTAGCGCGCGAAGATCGCGTCCATGTGGTTCATGTACGGCACGTCGGCGTAGTAGCCGGCCTGCTCGCGGGTGAATCCGTACGTCTGGGTCATCCGCAGGTAGGCGAGCGGGAAGATCGCGTTGTGCGAGCACGACTGCCCGTTGGTCGTCAGGATCCGGGAGAGCTCTTTCAGCGACGCGCTCAGGCAGTTCGGCCGGCCCGCTGTGCAGTCGTTGTCGCTGCTGGGCACGAACTGGTCGTTCCACCCGGGCAGCAGCGACGACCAAGGGGTGTACAGGCCGTCGGCGGACGCGGGGGTCGTGCCCGCGGCGACCGCCGACGCCAGGGCGAGGGTGACCACCGAGGTGCGCAGGATGCGGCGGATGTTCACGTAAAGACCCCCGTCTTGTGACCGGCCGATGTGTGGGCCAGGTAAAATTTTGCTTACCGACGGTGCAAACCTTGGCGATTTGGGCCACAGTTGTCAAGAAGCTGTTAAGATTTCGCGATGCTCAGCATGACGGGGGGCAGCTCGATGCGGATCAGAAACGCCAAACTGGCCGACGAACTGCGCGCGCTGCTCGATTGGCTGCCGGCGTCGGTCGCACTGTGGGACACCGACGTCCGGCTGCGCTACGGCAATCACCGCGCGCTCACCCGGTTCGGTCGACCGCACCGGGAGATGCTCGGCGCGCACCTGTCCGAACTCGTGCTCGCGCACGCGGTCGAGATGAGTGCGACCTACATCGAGGGTGCCCTGGCCGGCGTCCCGCAGCAGGTGGAACGCGCAATGGTCGACCAGGACGGGCAGCGTTACAACGCGCACCAGGTCACCCACATCCCGAACGTGCTGGCCGGCGCCGTGCAGGGCTACTGCGCCCTTGCCGTCGACATCACAGCCTCGATCGAGGGCTACGAGCAGGCGCGCCGGGCGCGGGAGAAGGCCGCCTCGCGCGCGGTGCGCGAGCGGATCGTCGGCGACATCACCGACCAGCACGTGGTGGACGATCTGAGCGAGGCACTCGAGCGCCTCGACGCCGCGCTGGACCGCGCCGCGGACGCGCTGCCGAGCCTCGACACGGTAGCCGACTCGATCGACCGGACCATCGACGAACTACGCGCCATGGTGCCGGCCCGGATGATCGAGGAACCGGACGCCGACGGGCCGGCGGTCGCCTACCCGGCCATGGCCGGACCGGACTACCAGAGCATGTTCGACCCGTCCCCGGGCGTGCGCTATCCCGAGGACATCACCGGGAAGGGCTGGTCGGCCGAGGACATCTACGCCTTGTTCGACCTGCTCCCGGCTGAAGTCGCCGTCTGGGATCTGTCCCTCTGCAACGTGTTCGCCAACCGAGCGGCGCTGCGCTGGTTCGGCCGTGCCGACCGCGCCGACGTCGCCGGCGTGCACGCGAGCGAACTGCTCGGACCCGAGTTGTTCCAGGCCGCCAACGTCGCCTACGCCGAGGCGGCGCTGCTCGGTGAGCCGCAGCAGTTCGACCGCACCGTCACCCACCGCAGCGGGCTGCGGCACCTGCAGGTCTACTACGCCCCCCAGGTCCACGACGGCACCGTCGACGGCATCTACAGCTGCGTCATCGACGTCACCCACCGGGTGGCCGCGGACCTCGCCTTGCAGGATGCGCGGGCCGAGCTTGCCAGCGCCCGCGAGCGCGGGCGGATCGCCGACCAGCTGCACAATCTGGTGATCCAGCGGCTGTTCGCCGCTGGGCTCGCCGCCTCGTTGGCCGCGCCCGGGGTCGGGGACCAGCAGCTGCGCTCGGTACAGGACGGCATCGTCGGCGCGCTCGAGGACCTCGAGACGGCGATCACCAGCCTGCACGAGCAGGTCGGCCTGCTCGACCTGCTGCCCGAACTGGCCCACCTGGTCCACGACGAGGTCGAGGGGCACGGCATCAGCGCCGCGATCGAGAACGTGGGTTCGGTCGAGTTCGTACCGCCGTCGGTCGTCGCCGAAGTGCTCGCCGTGGCGAGGGCTGCCGTGTCGAACGTCGCCCGCCACTCCGGCGCGCTGAACGTGGTGGTCACGATCGCGGCTGACTCCGACGGGGTCTGGCTGCGCGTCGCCGACGACGGACGGGGGTTCGACCCTGCGCGCCTCGTCGAATCGGCGGACGGCGAGCAGGGCAAGGGGATGGCCGACATGACGGCGCGGGCGGATCGGCTGGGCGGCAGCTGCACCTGGCGGGCGAACTTCCCCAGCGGCACGCTCGTCGACTGGCGGGTGCCGCCACCGTCGTCCGACCTGTGAACAGTCGGCGCATTCGAATGTCTACTTTTCCCATAGACAAACATTGACAAGCGGCAATCGGCGTTGACATAGTCGCCGACATGCCATCCTTCAAAGTCCTGCGCGCCCGGCCGACCGTGCTCGGGGCGCTCACGATGATCTTCGTCCAACTCGTCGCGGCAGTGCATCCGGCCGGCGCCGCGGCGCCGCTCGAACCCCCACCCGTCAGCATTCTCACGTCATCCGGTCATGCCGCCGGGCACGACGGCGCGATCTTCGTGTCGCCGTTCGGCAGGAGCGACACCTACGCCAACGGTGCCGAGATCCTCGACGCCAGCGGGAAGGTCATCTGGTTCCACCCGGTGCCGGCCGGTCAGGAGGCCGCCGACTTCCGAACCCAGACCTACCGGGGCAAGCCCGTCCTGACCTGGTGGCAGGGCACCGGGCTGGGCGGTCTGGCCAGCGGCGTCGACTACATCTACGACCGGCACTATCGCCAGATCGCCGAGGTGCACGCCGGTAACGGCTACACCGCCGACGGCCACGAGTTCCTCATCACACCGAACGACACCGCGCTCGTGCTCGCGTACACGACAGCCACCGCTGACCTGACCGGTATTGGCGGTGCGCCGGACCAGACGGTCGTCAACGGGGTGGTCCAGGAGATCGACATCCGCACCGGCAAGGTGCTGTTCGAGTGGAACAGCCAGGACCATGTCCCGTTCGCCGAGAGCGAGCAGCCGCTGCCGGCCGCACCGACCACGCCGTGGGACTGGTTCCACATCAACGCGGTGCATCTCGACTCCGACGGCGCCCTTCTCGTGGACGCGCGCAACACGTGGACGGTGTACAAGGTCGATCGGCGCACCGGCCACATCGACTGGAAGCTCGGCGGAAAGGACAGCAGCTTCACCCTGCGCGCCGGGCCGGGTGAGCAGCTGAACGCCGCCGGCAAGTTGTTCGCCTGGCAGCACGATCCGGAGGCCCTCGGCTCCGGCCGCTACACCGTGTTCGACAACGACTCGACCGGCGCTCCGCTGTACCCGACCAGCAGGGTGGTGACCGTGCAGCTCGACACCAGACGGCGGCTCGCAACGCTCGTCTCGTCGATCAACCAGCCCGAAGGACTGGTCGCGCCGTCGCAGGGCAACGCCCAGACGACCGAGACCGGCAACCTGTTCGTCGGCTGGGGAGCGTTGCCGTACTTCGCGGAGTTCAGCCGCTCGGGAGAGCTGCTGTTCGACGCGCGGTTCCCGGACGGCGTGAACAGCTACCGCGCGTACCGGCTGCCCTGGCCGGCGCACCGGTAACCACCGCACCGGCCGTCGGGGGCCGTGGCTAGTGTCTTCGGCATGCCACGCCCCGACGGTCGCGCGAACGACCAGCTCCGTCCGATCACCATCACCCGCAACTGGCTCGCCTACGCCGAGGGCTCGGCGCTCATCGAATTCGGCGAGACCAAGGTTCTCTGCGCGGCCTCGGTGCAACAGGGGGTGCCGCGCTGGCGCAAGGGCAGCGGGCTCGGCTGGGTCACCGCCGAGTACGCGATGCTGCCGCGAGCCACGCTGACCCGCAACGACCGCGAATCCGTCCGCGGCAAGGTGGGCGGCCGGACCCACGAGATCTCCAGGCTCATCGGGCGCTCGCTGCGCGCCGCCATCGATCTGGCCGCGCTCGGCGAGAACTCCATCGCGCTCGACTGCGACGTGCTACAGGCCGACGGTGGCACCCGCACCGCCGCCATCACCGGCGCGTACGTCGCGCTCGCCGACGCGGTGAGCTGGCTGCGGGGCAAGGGCGCGCTGGCCAGGCCCGAGCCACTCGCCCACTCCATCGCCGCGGTGTCGGTCGGAGTCGTCGACGGGGAGCCACGGCTGGATCTGATGTATGACGAGGACGTCCGCGCGGAGACCGACATGAACGTGGTGGTCACCGGCGGCGGCGAATTCGTCGAGGTGCAGGGCACCGCCGAGGGCGTGCCGTTCCACCGCGCCGAGCTGGACGCCATGCTCGACCTGGCGGTGGCCGGCTGTGGCGAGCTGAGCCGGATCCAGAGCGAGGCGCTCGGCCGGTGAGGCTGCTGCTCGCCAGTCGCAACCTGAAGAAACTCGAGGAGTTGCAGCGCATTCTCGGGCCGGCGCTGCGCGATGTCGAGGTGGTCGGGCTGGACGACGTCGAGCCGTACGAGGAGGTCCCTGAATCGGGCGCCACGTTCGAGGACAACGCGCTCATCAAGGCGCGTGAGGGGAACCTGCGCACCGGTCTGCCGACGGTCGCCGACGATTCCGGGCTCACCGTCGACGCGCTGAACGGCATGCCAGGGGTTCTGTCGGCACGCTGGGCGGGCAGCCACGGCGACGACGAAGCGAACCTCCGACTGGTGCTCGATCAGGTCGCGCACGTTCCCGACGACCGGCTCGGTGCCGCCTTCGTGTGTGCGGTGGCCTACGTGGACGGTGAACGGGAGATAGTCACGCACGGGCGGATGCCCGGCCGGCTCGTCCGGGACCCGCGCGGTGCGAACGGGTTCGGCTACGACCCGATCTTCGTGTCGGCCGGCCACGACCGCACCAGCGCAGAGCTCTCGGTCGAGGAGAAGGACGCCATCAGCCATCGGGGGCAGGCGTTGCGCGCGCTGGCAACCCGCTTAACGTCCGACTTGTGACACTTGGGCTGCGCGGTTAGCGTCGGCCCCGCAACATACCCCGGGGTCTGGTGGCCGACCGGCGAACAGGACCCGGTTGGCCGAGAGGACGCCATGACGGCTTCACCCCGCCCGCCGCGCGTCGACGAGTCTGAAGGCCGGCCGTCCGGGGTCGACCGGCGCGGATTCCTCGGCTGGGTGCTCGCCGCTCCGACGCTGCTGGTCGGCGCGTCTGCGTTCGGCGCGCTGGCCGGCCCGGAGGCAGCCGGAGCGGCGATCTTGAGCCCACCGGAGCCGGCCGACCTCTACGACCTCAGCGACCTGATCACCGACGCGACGCTGCCCACGTCGATGCTCGTCAAGGTCGGCGTCGAGACCGACGGCACTGTGACCTACGCACTCCCGCGGGCCGAGGTCGGCCAGGGGCTCACGACCGCGGTCGCGATGATCATCGCCGACGGGCTCGATGTGCCGCTCGATCACGTGCGGGTCACCCTCGCGGACGCCCGGCCGGAATTGATCTGGAACCAGTTCACCGGCAGCTCCAGTTCGGTGCACACCCTCTACCGGCCGCTCCGGGCGGCGTCGGCGCTCGCCCGCCAACGGCTGATCGCCGCCGCGGCCGCGCGCTGGTCCGTCGCGGCCGACACCCTGACGACGCGCAACGGCGTCGTCCACGGGCCGAACGGCCGCTCGGCCGGGTACGGCTCGCTGAGCGCGGCGGCGGCCGCGTCCACCCTGACGGCCGAGCTGGTGTCGATCGACCCGGACTTGGCGCAGCGAGTGGTGGGTTCCCCGCGATCGCGGATCGACGCCCTCGCCGCGGTGACGGGCCGCAAGGTGTTCACCCTTGACCTGGCGGTACCGAACGCGCTGCCGACGATGGTGCATCGCCCGCCCACGATCAACGCAACCGTCGCCTCGGTCGCCAACCTAGCGGCGGTTCGCGCCATGCCCGGCGTCACGCACGTCGGCGTCATTTCCACCGGCGTCGCGGTGCGAGCACGCACCTTCGGACAGTGCGTCGACGCGGTCCGCGCCCTGTCGGTCACCTGGGCCGGCGGAACCGTCAACGGCCAGTCGGACGCGACCGTGCTGGCCCGGTTGAAGAAGGCCGAGATACCGCTGCTCGTGCCGAAGGTGCCGTTGCTGGCCAAGACCGTCGAGGGTTCGTTCACTTTCTACTTCCGGAGCAACTCCCCGTTGGAGACCAACTGCGCGGTCGCCGACGTCCGGCCCGGTTCGGCCGAGGTCTGGGCCAGCCTGAAGAACCCGATCGTGACCCAGCAGACGATCGCGAAGAATCTCGGTTTGAAGCAGAATCAGGTGCGCGTACACGTGAGCGAGGGCGGCGGGTCGTTCGGTCGGCATCTGTTCAGCGACGCGGCGTACGAGGCGGTCGAAGCGAGCAGGTTGTTCGGCAAGCCGGTGCGGTTGATGTGGCACCGCACCGACGACTTCCGGCACGGGCGCACGCACCCGATGGCGACCTCACGCGTGCGGGCGACCGTCCTCGGTGGCAACGTGTTGACCTACGAGCAGCGGCACACGAGCGTGGCGACCGACTTCACCCACGGACTCGGCGAGATCCTGCTCGCGACGGGTGCCAAGCTGCCCGGCGGAAACCTCACCTTCGCCCAAACGGTCTTCATGCTCACCCAGAGCCTGCCGTACAACTTCGGCGTCACCTCGCAGTTGTTGAGCGAGGTGTACCGGTACGACACCTTCCACACCGGCAGCATGCGCAACATCTATTCACCGGACGTCGCCACGGCACGGGAGTTGATCACCGATCAGATCGCTGCGAAGGTCGGCAAGGATCCCTTCACCTTCCGCAAGGCGTTCGTCAAAGAGGTCAGGATGCGCGCCGTGCTGGCCAAGCTGGGGCAGGTCGGCAACTGGGGCCGCGCCATGCCGCCCGGCACCGCGCAGGGCATCGCCCTGCATTCGGAGTACAAGTCTCGGGTAGGCGCGCTCGTCGAGATCGACTGCCGGCCGGCGACGGTGAACCGGCAGGTGCCGGACGCGCAGACCGGGCCGCGGGTCACCAAGGTGGTCGTGGTGGTGGACGTCGGGCTCACGATCAACCCGCGCGGTCTCGAGGCGCAGATGCAGGGCGGTGCCATGGACGGCATCGCCACCGCACTGACCTCGAGCCTGCATCTGGTCAACGGCCACTTCGCCGAGGGCAGCTGGGACCACTACTTCTACACCCGGCAATGGAACGTCCCGCCCGAGGTGCAAGTCGTGATCATGCCCGACACGACCGGCAGCCCGGGCGGTGCGGGGGAGCTGTCCGCGGGCGTGGTCATGGCCGCCGTCGCCTGCGCGTACGCGCGCGCCACCGGCGTCATGCCGACGCAGTTCCCGATCAACCACAATCAGCCGCTCGGTTTCGTGCCGCTGCCGACCGTGCCGCCCATTCCGCAGAGCCCGACCGACGGCCTCGCGCACGCCTTCTGAAGGAGATCAGGTGCCCAACCACACGTTCGTCCTGAACGGCGAGCCCGTCGTCGTCGAGGTCGAGGACGACGTCCGGCTGCTGTGGGTGCTGCGCGACCTGCTCGGCGTCACCGGCCCGAAGTACGGCTGCGGCATCGAGGTGTGCCGCGCATGCACCTCGCACATCAACGGCAAGGCGGTCAATCCGTGCTCGGTGCCGGTCGGCGACCTCGAGCCGACCGACGAGGTCACCACCATCGAGGGGCTGCCGGCGACGGTCGGCAGGCCGCTGCACCCGATGCAGCAGGCGTGGCTCGACATCGACGTCGCCCAGTGCGGGTACTGCCAGCCGGGGCAGATCATGGCCGCCGTCGCCCTGGTGCGCCGCGCGAAGGCGGCGGGGCGGACGATCACCGACGCCGACCTGGACGCGATCCGCAACATCTGCCGGTGCGGCACCTATCACCGCATCCGCGAGGCGATCGAGCAGGGCGCCGCGCAGATGTAGTGCGGCCGGCAGCTGGTCAGGCAGGCAGCAGGTAGAGGAACACGTTGTCCTCGTACTCGCCGGGGTACTCGTCGAACGCGCCGCCGCAGGAGACGAGCAGCAGCCGTCCGGACGGGGTACTCGGCGGCCCGTAGACCTTGCTCTGGTCGTAGAGCTCGACCCGCAGCTGCGGATCGTTGGCGAGCTGCTCCTTCGAGTACTCGCGGCCGGCGACGATGCGGTACTGCATCATCCGGCCGTCGGCCATCTTCAGGCTGAGCTGCTTGCCGATCGCGTGCTGCGCGTACCACGCGAGGTCGGACAGCGCGCCGACGACGAGCTGGCCGTTGATCACGAAGTTGACGTGGCTGGTCAGGATCGTCGTCCCGTGCGACGACCCGGGCGCCGCGTCCTCCCGGGCCCAGCTCACTGTGCGCGGGTCGGACGGCACGTACAGCGTGCCGTCCTGGTTGAGGTCGTTCGCGGTGATCCGGGTGTGCACCCCGGACGGATGCGCCGGTGAGGGGATCGGGATGTCGATCGCGACCGGGACGCCCGGGTGGAAGGTCGGCGTCTCCTGCCGGTGGCTGGCCGCCGCCACCGCCGCCCGGGCGGCGGGCGGCAGGCCCGCGAGACCGGCCGGTGCGTGCTCGGAAGGCGTCGAACTCGACGAGTGGCCCGCGATCGCGGACGGCAGCGGTCCCGACCCGGCCCTAGGGCCGGAGTCGGAACCGCTGTTCGCTCCGCGGGCGACCGCGATACCGGTCGCGAGTACTGCTAGTGAGCCGAGTACGACAACCCAGCGTCGAGCGCGCCCAGGATCAGTGGGCACGTCGCCGGGTCGGCCACAAACCTGCGATCAGCCCAGCAGCTCCACCGAGCAGCATGAGCACGATGCCCCATGCCTTCAGCCCGGCATTGGCGAGCGGGGTGTGCAGGCCGGCCTCGACACCGGCCGGGATCGGGCCTGCCGAGGTGACCACCGGCGGGACCAGCGTGTGCGACGTGTGCGACGTGGTCGCGCTGATGCTGTTCGTGGCCGGGGTGCTCTCGACGGGCGTGGTCTCGACCGGCGTGCTCTCGACTGGCGTGCTCTCGACCGGCGTGCTCACCGGCACCGAGCTGGTCGGCGCGCCCGGGATGTTGCAGTTGTTCTCCCAGATCGCGATGCCGTCGGCGTCCCAGTTCCGGCCGTCGTAGTGCTGACCGTCGCCGTAGTCGAACGGCGGGATGATGTCGCCCCACTTAATTTGCTGGGCCTTCAGGGTCGGGTTCCACACAGGCCCGGTGTGCGAGTCGTGGCCGTGCTTCTTCACGATCGAGTTGATGTCGGGGTTGATCTGCACGTACGGGTTGGTGTCGGAGTTCGTCCGGTGGCAGAGCACCTGCTTCTGACCGAACGGCGCCTGCGCTGGCGACTGTGGTGTGGCGGATGCACCGCCGGCCGAAAGAACCATCACCACGCCGGCCGCGGCCGTCGCTCCGGCCACGGCGATCGCGGTCCGGCGCGTGCGGCCCTTCGGCGGCCACGTCGTGTTGA
>JAVHVB010000486.1:0-3306 GCA_032160775.1 Pseudonocardiales bacterium
GGTCAGGGTCGCGACGTCGAGGATCACGTCGGGCTTCTGCTCGGTCGCCCGGACCAGGGCGTCGGCGAGGACCAGCCGGCCCTCGGCGTCGGTGTCGGCCACCTCGACCGTGCTGCCGTTGCGCATCGTCAGGACGTCCGAGGGCCGGTAGGACGTGCCGGACGGCATGTTCTCCGCCATCGGCACGGTGGCGGTGACGGCGACCGGCACCTTCAGCTCGGCCAGCGCGAGGATGCTCGCGATCACCGCGGCGGCACCGCCCATGTCCGACTTCATCCAGCTCATGTTGGCGGTCTTCAGGTTCAGTCCGCCGGAGTCGAAAGTGATGCCCTTGCCGACGAGCGCGACATGGCCCTGCTTGCCGCCTTTCGGCGTGCGCTTGGGCCGGTAGCTGATCCGGACGAGCCGCGGCGGACGCGTGCTGCCCTGGCCGACGCCGATGATGCCGCCGTACTTGCCGCGCTTCAGCGCACGCTCGTCGAGGACCTCGACGGCGAGCCCGCGCGCCGTGGCGAGCGCACTCGCGCGGTCGGCGAACGCCTGCGGATACAGGTCGTTCGGGGGAGTGTTCACCAGGTCCCGGGTGAGCAGGACCGCTTCGGCGACGGCCACCGCGCGGCGCAGCTCGGCGCGCGACGTGCCGGGGACGGTGATCGCGCGCAGGGCGGGCTTCGGCGGGTTCGACTTGTACTCGGTGTAGCGGTATGCGCCGAGCAGCGCGCCCTCGGCCAGCGGGCCGACCGGCGCATCGATCGCCACGTGCACCCGGCGCGAGGCGCTGAGCCCGCGGATCGCCGCCCCCACCGCGCGGCGCACCGCCTCGGCGTCGGCCGGGTCGCCGCCCACGCCGGTGGCGACGACGAGCGGGAAGTCGGCGAGGCCGAGGGTCGGGATCCGGTGTACCTCGTCCGGTCTGCCCTTCGCGCCGAGCGCGGCCAGCGCCTTTGACAACCGCTTCTCGAGCGCGGCGTCCACCCGCTCGGCGCCGGCGGCGAGCCGAACGCCGTCCTTCGTGGACCGGATCCCGACGACGACGGCGTCGGCGCGGATCGGGGCATCGGGGGCGACGAGCGAGACCGAAGGCATCCAGTGATCGTAGGCAGCCCCGGTCGATAGGTTTGTCGCATGGCCCTCTTGCATTCGCCGCTGCACGACCGGCACACGGCGCTCGGCGCCAAACTCGCCGACTTCGGCGGGTGGGAGATGCCCATCGAGTACCAGGCGAGTGGCGGCGGGGTGCTCAAGGAACACGAGGCGGTCCGCTCGGCGGTCGGGGTGTTCGACGTTTCGCACCTGGGCAAGGCGACGGTCCGCGGGTCCGGAGCGCGCGAGTTCGTGAATTCCTGCCTCAGCAACGATCTGGGCCGAATCACGCCCGGTCAGGCTCAGTACACGCTGTGCTGCGCCGAGTCCGGCGGCGTCGTCGACGACCTCATCGCCTACCTGGTGAGCGACGATGAGGTCTTCCTCGTTCCCAACGCCGCGAATACCGGCGAGGTGGTCCGACGGCTGGCCGCCGCGGCGCCGGCCGGGGTCGAGGTGATCGGCCAGCACACCGATTTCGGCGTGCTGGCCGTGCAGGGACCGCAGTCGCCGGCAGTGTTGGACGCGCTCGGGCTGCCCGCCGGGCAGGACTACATGGCCTACGCGGACGCGACCTGGGCCGGTCGCCCCGTGCGCATCTGCCGCACCGGGTACACCGGCGAGCACGGCTACGAGCTGATCCCGACGTGGTCGGACACGCCGGCGCTGTGGGACGCGTTGGTCGAGCAGATCCGCATCTTCGGTGGCATGCCCGCAGGACTAGGGGCGCGGGACACGCTGCGCACGGAGATGGGGTACCCGCTGCACGGGCACGACCTCTCGCTCGACATCACCCCGGTGCAGGCCCGTTCCGGGTGGGCGGTCGGGTGGAAGAAGGACGCGTTCTGGGGGCGCGCGGCGCTGCTGGCCGAGAAGGCCGAAGGCCCGGCCCGCACGCTGCGCGGCCTGCTCGCCCTGGACCGCGGCATCCCGCGCGCGCACATGCCCGTGCTGTCCGCCGAGGGCGACGAGATCGGCGAGGTCACGAGCGGGACGTTCTCGCCGTCCAAGCGGGTCGGCATCGGCCTCGCGCTGATCTCGACCGATGCGGCCGTCGAGGACGGCGACGAGCTGGAGATCGACGTGCGCGGCCGGCGTAGCCGGGTGCAGGTGGTGCGCCCCCCGTTCGTCGAGTCACACGTCCGGTAGCGGCTCGCTCGATTCGACTCGTTCGGCCGGGTTGGGCGTGCCGCGCAGCGCGTGCACGGTCGAATTGAGGAATGCGACGAATGGCACCGCGAGCAGGGCTCCCACGATGCCGCCCACGATCGTGCCGGACAGCACCGCGAGCGCGATCGCGAGCGGGTGCAGTTCCACGCTGCGGCTCATGATGAGCGGTTGCAGCAGGTGCGCCTCGAGTTGGACGAGCACGATGATCGCCACCGCGACCACGATCGCTGCCGTCACGCCGTGTTCGAGCAGCGCAACCGCGACGCACAGCGCTCCCGTGACGGTCAGGCCGATGAGCGGGATGAACGAGCCGAGGAAGATGAGCACACCGAGCGCTGCCGCCAGCGGGACCCGGACGACGAACAGCACGATCATCACCGACACCCCGTGGAACAGGGCGATGAGCACCTGCCCGCGCATGTAGCCGCCGAGCGTGCGCCAGCCGGCGCGGCCGGCGACGTCGAGGCGCTGCTGCGCGACGCGGGGGAACAGGCGCAGCGTCCATTCCCAGATCTGTTCGCCGTCGCGGAGCAGGAAGAACGTCGACAGCAGGATCAGCAGGATGGCGCCGATGATCTCGACGACGGTGCGGACCGTCGCGATCGCGCCGCTGATGAGTTCGCTCTGGTGGTCCTTGACGGCCTTGGTGATGTTGCCGGCGATCTTGTCCAGATCGCTGGAGTTGAGATGCAGCGGCCCGGTGCGCAACCAGTCACGGGCCTTGTCGACGAAGCCGGTGATCTGGTCGCCGATCGCCGCCGAGTGCGTCGTGATCTGCCAGCTGACGAACCAGCCGATGCCGACGATCGCGGCGACCCCGAACAGCAAGGCGAGCACCGCCGAAAGCGATCGCGGGCCGGGAAGCTTCTGGAAGATCCGCTCGAGCGGATGCAGCACTGCGGTCAGGAACAGCGCGAGGATGAACGAGAACGCGACCAGCTCGACGCGGAGAAAGACCCGGGTGAGGACGTACAACCCGACCACGACGATGAGCAGCCGCCAGCTCCACGCCGCGGCGACCCGGACGCCCCACGTGACCGCTTCGTTGGCGTC
>JAVHVB010000487.1:0-3328 GCA_032160775.1 Pseudonocardiales bacterium
TTCAACTCCTGCGAGACGCTGGTCAAGGATGGCGTCGTCTACCCGATCGACTACGCCAACGCCTGCCCGGACGTCGCGATCACCTCACTGCACTACTACTTCCCGTGGGCGATGAAGGCCCTCGCCAAGTGGGCGGTCTTCTGTTGCGTGACCGCCCGGCAGCCGCGCTACGACCTGGACACCAGGAGCTACTTCGACATCGGCGACCGCGCCGACCTGTCGTACGAGGAGAAGCTGGCGATGTACCGGGCGCTGGCCGACGACTACTTCGAGACCGAGCGCTACACCGACTTCTGCGCGTCGCGCCTTGCCAACTTCGACGAGGTCGCGCACGAATGGTTCGCCGGACAGGAGTTCGACGCGGTGCTCGTCGAAACAGTGCGCTCGACCTTCCCGGCGCACGAGCACGACGAGTTCATCGCGCACTATCGCGGCCTCCTCGGCCTGTGGGTGCAGGACGAAGCCGCCCGGGTGTCCTCAGGAGCCTGACTCTGCGGAGCGGGAGAGCAGCATCCGGGCGGCGTCCGCCGTCAACTCGTCCAGGCCGGTCGGCCGGCCCGCCCGCGCTCCAGTGGTGAGCGCGACGTGGTCCCACACGGCCTGCGCCGCGCGCAGCACGTGTTCTTGCGGCGGCGGCGCGACGGTGGCGGGGAACCCGGCAGCCGGGAGTTCGGTCGGCAGGTCGTCGTCGATGCTGCCGACACAGCCGATCCCCGAGCGCGCGAGCAGGTCGACGACCTCGCGGTTGCGGGCCACCGCGTAGTGCGCGGCGTCGCGGTCGAGTACCGGCTTGGTCTCCTCGTTCCGCAGCGGGGCGAGGCCGTGGTCCACGATCTCCCGGATGAGGCTGCGGTAGCCGGGGAGCCGCTGCGCCGCGGCCCGGCCCGGCGAGAGGCGGGCTCCGGGGGTGAGGCGCTGCCGCACGCCGCCGGTCGGCTTCTCGACGAGGTGCTCGTTGAGCCGCCGCAGCACGTCGCACGAGGCGTAGCCGATCGACGGGTTCTCGGTCACCGAAGCCAGCTGCACGTCGTCGACGCTGAGGCCGAGCGCCCGGCAGAAACGCAGCCACAGTTCCTCGCGAGGAGCGCCGGGCCGGGGCACGGTGACCACGTCGAAGCGGTGCACGCCGGCAGCGCCGGCCCACCTGTCGACGATCTCCACGAGATCCTGCGCGCGGTGGTAGGTGCGATAGGCGTGCCCGGGTCTGGCCGGGCGCCGCGAGGTGCAGACCTCGCGCAGGTAGGCGCCCCAGGACGCGCTGCCGAAGTTGCGGGTGTGGCTCTGCCATTGCGCCGGCAGCACCCGCAGCTGGTCGCGCGCCGTCAGCACCACCTGCACCTCGCGCCCGCGCAGCGGCTCCAGCAAGGCCTCGATCTGCGGCGGCTTCGCGAAACTCAGGAACTCCATCGAGATGATGTTGGTGCAGTCGTCGCGGACGAGGCCGAGAAGTCGGTGCCAGGCGGCGAGATCCCCCGGCGACCGCAGCGCGTCCTGGACCGAGCGCATCTGCTGGCGGAACGTCCCCAGGTACCCCGCGCCGGCCGCTTCGAGCTGCTCGGCATGCTTGAGGAGCACCGACTGGACGAAGCTGGTCCCCGTCTTCATGGCGCCGATGTGCAGCACGACCCGACCGCTCATCGCCTGAGACTCTATTCCCTCGTCCAGTTGATCGAGAGAACTCAGGGCCGCCGCACGTCAGTCGACGGGCCAGGTGTGGACCGGCTCGTTGCTGTGCATGTGCTCGACGTAGCGGGCGAGCATCGCGCGAAGCGAGTCCCGCCGGTCCAGCGGCTGGCTCTTCTCCTCGATACGGTGGAACATCCGCGACTGCCACTCGGCACCGTTCTGGTGCGTGGTGCACCGTGCCTCGATAATCCCCAACAGCCGGTCGCCGACCGCACTGTCGACGCCCCATGCGGCAAGGCCCTCGCGCGCCATCGGCAGCAGCCTGCGCAGCACGAGCTCGGTGGCCGGCACCTCACCGAGGCCGGGCCAGTACAGGTGGGCGTCGATGCCACGCCGCGCGCCCGCTTCGAAGTTGTCGAACGCGGCGGCGAACGACATCTGTGACCAGATCGGCCGGTCCTGCTCGACGAGTGCGCGCAGCGCGCCGTAGTAGAACGCGCCGTTGGCGAGGATGTCGACGACGGTCGGACCGGCCGGCAGCACCCGGTTCTCGACGCGCAGGTGCGGCTTGCCCCGGTACACGTCGTAGACCGGTCGGTTCCAGCGGTAGACCGTGCCGTTGTGCATCCGCAGCTCGCCGAGGCGCGGGGTGTCGCCGCGGGCCAGCACGGCCACCGGGTCCTCCGGGTCGCACACCGGCAGCAGCGACGGGCAATAGCGCACGTTCGCCTCGAACTGGTCGAACACCGAGGTGATCCACCGCTCGCCGAACCACACTCGCGGCCGGACGCCCTGCTCCTTCAGCTCCTGCGGCCGGGTGTCGGTCGCCTGCTCGAACAGCGCGACGCGGGTCTCGCGCCACAGCTCCTTGCCGAAGAGGAACGGCGAGTTGGCGCCGAGTGCGAGCTGCACGCCGGCTAGGCACTGGGCCGCGTTCCAGTTCGGCGCGTAGTCCTGCGGGCTGACCTGCAGGTGGAACTGCACGCTCGTGCAGGCGGCCTCCGGCGCGATCGTGTCGGCGTGCGTCGCGAGCCGCTCCGGGCCGTCGATCGCGATGTAGAGGTCCTCGCCGCGGGCGGCGAACACCTGCTCGTTGATCAGCCGGTAGCGCGGGTTGGCGCTCAGCGACTCACCGGTGACGTGCTCGGGCATCAGCGTCGGGAGGATGCCGACCATCACGATGTGCGCGCCCACGGTGTTGGCCTGGTCCTCGGCCGAGTTGAGGCTGGCCCTCAGTTCGGTCTCCAGCTCGTCCGCGGCGCGGCCGACGAGGCTGCGCGGCGCGACGTTGATCTCGATGTTGAACTGGCCGAGCTCGGTCTGGAAGTCGGCGTTGGCGATCGCCTCGAGCACCTTCGCGTTCTCCATCGCCGGGTCCTGGTTCGCCGCGACGAGGTTGAACTCGATCTCGAGTCCGGTCAGCGGGCGCTCGAAGTCGAACTTCGATTCACCCAACATCCGGGCGAACACGTCCAAGCAGCTGCGCAGCTTCTCGCGGTAGTGCTGGCGATCCTGCCGGCTGAACTCCCGGGTCTCGACGTCCTCGCCCACGAGCGACCTCCGGTGTCAGCTCCGAACTCCCTTGCTCCTCATCCAATCCCGCGGCGACCGACTTGGGAAGCAGCCGCCGAGTTCGTCGCGCAGCCGTCAGTACTACCCCTCCGGACCGCCATCAACTCCGGCTCTGGTCCAGATTGGACAA
>JAVHVB010000488.1:0-2845 GCA_032160775.1 Pseudonocardiales bacterium
GCACCCGGCCGACTGTGCCGTCCTCCGCGTTGGTGATCAGGCCGAGGAAGACGTGGATCATCTGCGGGCCCGAACCGGTCGCCGGGGTGACGACCGTGACGCAGTCGTAGTGCGTCGAGCGGCGCACGGTGGACACAAGGGGCGACTTGAAGATCACGAGGGGCGCGCCGCTGCGATAGGCCGGCAAGAGCTCCAGCGGCGAGATGCGCGCGGTGCCCCGCAGCACGCCCTCCGCGTCCTCCTCGCGCGCACGCGTGAGCGGATTCGCGAGCTCGTTCGCGGAGTACGCCGCGTGACCGAGGATCATGTAGTTGCCGTCGGCCAACCAACGCAGCAGCTCGCCGGCCTCTTCGCTCGTCTCCCGGTCGAACTCGCCGGGGTCGGCGGCCAGCTCGTCGGCGAGCTCCCGGATCAGCGCGTACATGTGCGGGGCGTCAGAGACCGCGTACAGCACGTCGTCGAGCACGCGCTCGATGTCGCCGGCGACCGCTTCCTGGGCATCGGCCGGGATCCGGTCCACCTCGACGCGGATCCACGACTCGACCACGGCGCCGTCCGGCACGTCGGCGTTGTCGTCCACGTCGTAGACCCGGGTCATCGTGCCGCCGGGGTCGCGCACGACCACGATCTGCGGGTGCAGCACCCGCTCCGGCGGTCGGCGCTGCCGCTCGAGCTCCACGATCAGCGACTCGACGATGTACGAGGCGTCGAGGGCAATGACGTCTATCGCCGTCGTCTCGGCGTCGAGGTCGCGGATGCGCAGGAGCGTCTGCCCCGGCGGACGTACCGTCCCGAACGCCAGCACGTCTCGCGCGAGCCGGTCGAGCGCGGCTTGATCCATTCCGGGCAGCTGACTGCCCGCGTGCGCCAGAAAGCGCCGCGCGAAAACCTCAGTGTCGACGACCCCGGCACCCGATGGCGCGCCGGTGTGCGTGTCGGTCATTCAGGAGTCACCTCGTTGTGACGGCGTGAACGGACGGCCGCCTCCCATCCTGGCACTCGCCACGCACCGCCGCCGAGAGGAGCAGGATGCTGGCATGGAGTCTCCGCGGCGTCCGATGCCGACCAGCGCCTCGTACGGCATCACCGTCCGGCTCTATGCACAGCCCTCGCCCTCCGTCGTCGGCGAACTGGCCACCGCCGTCGGGCGGGCCGGCGGCCTGGTCACCGCGATCGACGTCAGTGACTCGCGCCAGGACCGGATCACCGTCGACGTGAGCTGCTCGGCGGTGAACGGCGAGCATGCGAGCGAGATCGTCGACGCGATGCGCGCCGTCGACGGCGTCGCCGTCCATCGCGTCAGTGACCGCACCTTCCTGTTGCACCTGGGCGGCAAGATCTCGGTGGAGTCGAAGGTCCCGCTGCGCACCCGCGACGACCTGTCGATGGCGTACACGCCGGGAGTCGGCCGGGTCGCCCTCGCGCTCGCGCAGCACCCGGAGGACGTCGCCAAGCTGACGATCAAGGGCAACTCCGTCGCGGTGGTGACCGACGGGTCGGCAGTGCTCGGCCTGGGCAATCTCGGCCCGGGCGCGGCGCTGCCGGTGATGGAGGGCAAGGCCGCGCTGTTCAAGCGCTTCGCCGACATCGACGCGTGGCCGATCTGCCTGGCCACCCAGGACGTCGACGAGATCGTCGCCGTGGTGCAGGCGATCTCACCCGGCTTCGGCGGCATCAACCTGGAAGACATCTCGGCGCCGCGATGCTTCGAGATCGAGGCCCGGCTGCGCGACCTGCTCGACATCCCGGTGTTCCACGACGACCAGCACGGGACGGCGATCGTCGTGTCGGGTGCGCTGAAGAACGCGCTGCGTTGCGTGGCGAAGCAGCTCGACACGGCGCGCATCGTGGTGGCCGGTGGGGGCGCGGCCGGAACCGCGATCGTGACGCTGCTGCTCGCCGCCGGCGCCGCGCACATCCTCGTCTGGGACCGCGAGGGCATCCTCGCACCGGACGACCCGCGCCTGTCCGACGCGAAACGGCAACTGGCGGCGATGACGAACCCGGCCGGCGTGACCGGCGACCTGCACGACGCGCTGCGGGGTGCGGACGTGTTCATCGGGGTGAGCGCGCCCGGCGTGCTACCGGCCGAGTGGATCGCCGACATGGCGCCCGCGCCGGTCGTGTTCGCGCTCGCGAATCCCGATCCGGAAGTCGACGTGGACGCCGCGCAACGGCTCGCCGCCGTCGTCGCGACCGGGCGCAGCGACTACCCGAACCAGATCAACAACGTCCTCGCCTTTCCCGGGGTGTTCCGCGGCCTGCTCGACGCGCGCGCCCGCGAGGTCACCGCCGCGATGCTGCTCTCTGCCGCGGACGCGCTGGCGCAGTGCGTGTCGGACGAGCAGCTGAACGCGACCTACATCGTCCCGTCGGTGTTCGACCCGGCCGTCGCGACCGCCGTCGCCGCGGCCGTTCGGGCCGCCGCCGGAACCTCCGGCTGAGCCCATCGCGTCTCTTCGGCTGAGTCGGGTCGAAGGGACGGTGCGCGATGCGCAGTCGGTATTACGTGGCAACGGGGGTCCTGGCCGTGCTCGTCGTGGGCGCGTGCTCGCACTCGTCCGGGGGTGGCAGCGATTCGGCCGCCGGCGGCGAGGCGGTGAACGGCGCCGCCCCGGCCGGGGCGCACGGTGCGCCGGTCGCTGCGCCCGACGCGCAGGCTGGGCAACTGAGCCGCGACGCCTCCACGGTCTACGGCGGTGCGCACATCCCGGCCGGCGGCAAGGCGCAGACCACGAACACGTCGCTGCCGCTCGTCGACGGCACCTACAAGATCCGCACGGCGCGGATGACGGTGGCGGTCAAGGGCGCCGCCAACGTCGCCGCGAAGGCCAACGAAGCGGTC
>JAVHVB010000489.1:0-13358 GCA_032160775.1 Pseudonocardiales bacterium
CCCCGTCTCTATGCCGCGAGGCTGGAAGCCGAAAGCAACAACGCAACCGGGCATCCGGCTGGCAGGCGACCACAACAGTGAAATCCGGGGCGGCGGAACAGTGAAATCCGGAGAGGCGGAACAGTGAGATCCGGAGAGGCGGGATTGCTGCCTGAGCTGGTGCGCGAGTACGCCGAGGTAGAGCAAGCCCTCGCCGACCCGGCGGTGCACGGCGATCAGGCCCGAGCCCGCACGCTGGGCCGGCGGTTCGCCGAACTCGCGCCGATCGTGGCCGCGGCCGCGGATCTCGAGGCAGCGCGCGGAGACCTCGCCGCCGCTCAGGAGCTCACCGCCGAGGACTCCTCGTTCGCCGCCGAGGCCGATCAGCTGACGACGCGCATCGAGGAGCTCGAGACGCTCCTTCGCCATCTGCTGCTGCCCAAGGACCCGAACGACGCCAAGGACGTCATTCTCGAGGTCAAGGCGGGCGAGGGCGGCGAGGAGTCGGCGCTGTTCGCCGGCGACCTGCTGCGGATGTACCTGCGCTACGCCGAGCGGCAGGGCTGGACGACCGAGATCCTGGACGACGAGCCGACCGACCTCGGCGGCAAGAAGTCGGTCACCGTGGCGGTGCGTTCCCGCAAGCCGGACCACGCCGTCTGGGCGCAGCTGAAGTACGAAGGCGGCGTGCACCGGGTGCAGCGCGTACCGGCCACCGAGTCGCAGGGTCGCATCCACACGTCGGCGGCCGGTGTCGTGGTGCTGCCAGAGGCCGACGACGTCGAGGTGGAGATCGACCCGAACGATCTGCGAATCGACGTCTACCGCTCGTCCGGCCCCGGCGGGCAGAGCGTCAACACGACCGACTCCGCGGTCCGGATCACGCATCTGCCCACCGGCACGGTCGTCAGCATGCAGAACGAGAAGAGCCAACTGCAGAACCGCGAGGCCGCTCTGCGCGTGCTCCGCGCCCGGCTGCTCGCCGCGGCGCAGGACGAGGCGAGCGCCGCCGCCTCGGACGCGCGCCGTTCGCAGGTGCGCACGGTCGACCGGTCTGAGCGGGTGCGCACCTACAACTTCCCGGAGAACCGGATCAGCGACCACCGCGTCGGGTTCAAGGCGTACAACCTCGACCAGGTGCTGGACGGCGCTCTCGACGACGTGATCGCCGCGCTGCAGCAGGCCGACACCGAGGCGCTGCTCGCCGGCGAGTCTCAGTGACGCTGGGCGAGTTGCTGCGGGTCGCGACGGCGCGGCTGGCCGCGGCCGGCGTGCCGTCGCCCCGCGTCGACGCCGAGTTGCTGGCAGCCGACTGGCTCGGCATCGAACGGGCCCAGCTGGTCACCAGGACGGGAGAGGCCGTCGATCCGCAGGGGCTCGAGCCGCTGCTCGCCCGCCGCGAAGCCCGCGAGCCGCTCCAGCACATCCTGGGCCGCACCCCGTTCCGGCACCTGATGCTCGCGGTCGGGCCGGGCGTGTTCATCCCGCGGCCGGAGACGGAGTTGCTCGTCGACGCGGCGCTGGCGCGGCTGCGCGAGCACCGCGGCGCGCCGCTCGTCGTCGACCTGTGCAGCGGGTCCGGCGCGCTGGCCCTCTCGGTGGCCACCGAGCTGCCTGGCAGCCGCGTCGTCGCGGTGGAACGGGAACCGGACGCCCTTCCCTGGCTGCGCCGCAACGCCGCGGGAACTCAGGTGTCGGTCGTCGCCGGCGACGCCGCCGACCCGGAGTTGCTGGCCGAGCTGCGCGGGACGGTCGACGTCGTACTCGCCAACCCGCCGTACGTACCGGCGGCGGCGATCGTCGACGTCGAGGTGCGCGCGGACCCGGCCGCCGCGGTCTTCGGCGGGGTCGACGGGCTGGCGCTGTTGCCGCACGTCATCGCCCGCGCGGCGGAGTGGTTGCGCCCGGGCGGGATGTTCGCCATGGAGCACGAGGCGAGCCAGGGCGAGGTGGCGCCCGAGCTGCTGCGCATGGACGGCCGCTGGCTCGACATCGCCGACCATCGGGATCTGGCCGGTCGCCCCCGGTACGTCACGGCCGTCCGCAGCTGACCCCCAGCGCGATGGGGCAGGATGACTGACCGTGGGTTTGCTCTATGACTGCCGCGATCCGTCGATCCGGGTCGACGCGGTCAAGTCCGCCGCGGAGAGCGTCCTGGCCGGCGAGCTGGTCGTGCTGCCCACGGACACGGTCTACGGCCTCGGCGCGGACGCCTTCCAGCCGGCGGCGGTAGCGGAGTTGTTGCGCGCGAAGGGCCGCGGGCGGGACTTCCCGGTCCCGGTACTCGTCGGCTCCTGGGCCACGATCGACGGCTTGGTCAGCGACGTGGACCAGCGCACCCGGGACCTGATCGAGGCGTTCTGGCCCGGCGGACTGACCCTCGTCGTGCGGCACGCGCCGTCGCTGAACTGGGATCTCGGCGACGCGAACGGCACGGTCGCGGTGCGGATGCCGCTGCACCCGGTGGCCATCGAGCTGCTCGAGGCGACCGGCCCGATGGCCGTCTCCAGCGCGAACCGGCACGGCGAGCCGCCGGCGCAGACCGCCGCCGAGGCGCGTCGCCAGCTCGGTGCCGACGTCGCGGTGTACCTCGAGGACGGGCAGGTGCCCGGCGGCGTCGCGTCCACGATCGTCGACGTCACCGGCGAGCGGCCGCGGGTGCTGCGGCTGGGCGCGCTGGAGCTCGACGACCTCCGCACCGTCGTCCCCGACATCGTCGCCCCCGCATGAACCAGCACCCGAGCCTCGAGTACCTGCTCGTGGCGTGCGTCGCCGCGGCGGTGACGTTCCTGCTGACCCCGATCGCCCGGCAGATCGCGATCCGGTGGAAAGCGGTGGCGCGGCCCCGCGACCGGGACGTGCACGCGGTCGCCACGCCACGGATGGGCGGGCTCGCGCTGTTCGCCGGGCTCGCGCTCGGACTGTTCGTCGCCTCCCGGCTGCCCAGCCTGCACCGGTCCTTCGAGAACGGCCCGGACATGCCGTGGGTGCTCATCTCGGCGGCCGTCATCTGCGCGGTGGGCCTGATCGACGACCGGTACGAGCTGGACTCGGTGACGAAACTGGCCGGCCAGGTGCTGGCCTGCGGCCTGATGGTCACCAAGGGCGGCGTCCAGCTCGCCTTCGTCTCGCTCCCCGGCAGCGGCACGTTCAGCCTCGGCCGCGACCTCGGCATCCCGGTCACCATCCTGCTCACCGTGCTGACCATCAACGCGATGAACTTCATCGACGGTCTGGACGGGCTCGCCGCGGGCGTCACGCTGATCGCGGCCGGCGCGTTCTTCCTGTTCTCCTACCACCTCGCCCAGCGCGGATTCACCGATGTCACCGCGGCCCCGACACTGCTCGCGGCGGCGCTCGCCGGCGCGTGCGCCGGCTTCCTGCCGCACAACTTCTGGCCGGCCAGGGTGTTCATGGGCGACTCCGGGTCGATGGTGCTGGGCCTCATGCTGTCTGCGGCCGCTACCTCCGCCACGACGTCGGCGGACCCGCTGGCGTTCCAGGGGGCGCTCGGCTCGCTCGCGTTGTACCTGCCGTTGCTCGTGCCGCTGTCGGTTCTCGCACTGCCGTTCGTCGACCTGCTCCTCGCGGTCGTCCGGCGGGTGCGCAAGGGACGGTCCCCGTTCGCGCCGGACAAGCAACACCTGCACCACCGGTTGCTCGAACTGGGGCACAGCCACCGCCGAGCCGTGCTGTTGCTGTACTTCTGGTCCGCGGTGGTCGCCTTCTCCGGCGTCGGATTGTCCTTCAAGGGCGGGCACTGGTACGTGATCTGGTCGCTGATCGGGCTCGTCCTCGTAGGCATGCTCGTGTCGGTCGTGCCCACCCTGACCCGGTTCAGGGGACGCTCAGGGTCCTAGGTACCCTGTAGCCATCGCCTTCTGGCGCACGTGGACTCAACGGCGGCCCGCGCGGTCGCCGGTCGAATCAGGTGCCGGCGGCGGTGCTCAACAACGTTCGCCCTGCCCCACCGCCTGCAGTCAAGGAGCAAGCCAGTGAGCGATATCGGTTCGCGGACGTCGAGTTACGACTAGGCGGCCAGCGGTGCCCGACAAGCCGGAACGGACCCTCGGCTGGTCCGAGCTCATCGGCATGGGCGCCGTCATCGCCGCCGAACTGGTCGCGGGGCTCGCCCTCGGCTGGTTGGTCGATTCACTCGCCGACACCGGCCCGGTATTCCTGCTCATCGGTCTGCTGCTAGGCATGACGGCAGCGGTGATCTACACGATCGTCGCGTTCCGCAAGTACCTGAAGTCAAGTACCTGAAGTCAAGTACCTGAAGCGAGTAACTGAACCGTTGAGTGAAGGGGTTCGAACAGCAGGCCATGAGCACACTTGACCCGATCGTCTACACCCCGGTCTCGGCGGCCGCCAACCTGCGCCGGTCGGCCGTGGTCGGCGGGCTCGTCGGCTTGGTCGCGACGATCGTGCTGTCGATCGAGGGCCACCCGCTGATGGGCGTGTTCGGGCTGCTCGGCCTCGCGCTCGGCGCGCTGAACAACCGCATGCTGCAGACGTCGGTCATCCGCTACGCCTCGACGCCGGAGATCGGCAAGAAGCAGTTCCGCCGCGGCGTGATGGGCCGGCTCGGGCTGATCACCCTGATCGCCATCGCGCTCGGCTTCTTCGTGCGGCCGGACGGTCTCGGCGTCTTCGTCGGGCTCGCCGTGTTCCAGATCCTGATGCTGGTCGGCGCCGCGGTGCCGGTCTTCCGAAGCCTCCGTCCGACGTCGTGAATGGAAGAGTGAGCACGTGAGCACGCGCAACGTCGCGATCAACATCGAGGTCGGCCAACACATCGAGTGGCACGTCTTCGGCGTGACCCTGAACGGCGACACGATCACCAGCACGCTGGTCGCCGGCGGGATCATCATCATCCTTGGCCTGTTGGTCCGCCGGAAGCTCAGCGCCCGCCAGCCGAGCCGCGCGCAGATCGTCTTCGAAACCATCACCGAGCAGGTCGAGACCCAGGTCGACGACACCATGGGCGTCAAGACCGCGCCGTTCGTGGTCCCGCTCGCGATGACGTTGTTCCTGTTCATCCTGCTCTCGAACTGGCTCTCGATCCTGCCCGTGTTCCACGCCAACCAGGGCGAGTACCTGCCGCCCCCGGCCTCCGACGTCAACCTGACGTACGCGCTCGCGTTGCTGGTGATCGTGCTGATGCACGTGACCGGTATCCGCAAGAAGGGTTTCCGCGGCTACTACCACCACCTGGTCACGCCGAGCTGGGCGATGCTGCCCATCAACATCATCGAGGAACTCGTCCGCCCGGTGACCCTCGCGCTGCGGCTGTTCGGCAACATCTTCTCGGGCACGATCATGGTCACCCTCATCGGGCTCTTCCCGCCGCTCATCCTGTGGGCGCCGGACGTGATCTGGAAGCTGTTCGACATGTTCATCGGGCTCATCCAGGCTTTCATCTTCGGCCTGCTGACCGTCTTGTACTTCAGCTCGGTCGCACCGGCCGAGGAAGGCGCCGCACACTGACGCCCCGCTCGTCCGTTCCACAACTCGAACCAGGCCTGCACAGTTCGTACAGAGAATTGAGGAAAAGAAATGGCAAATGCAACCACGCAGAAGGCGATCGAGCTGGCCGGCGGTTTCGTCGGCGGCGGGCTTGCCCTGGGCGGTGGCGCGATCGGCGCCGCGGTCGGTGACGGTCTGGCCGGTAGCCAGCTGATCGCCGGCGTCGCCCGGCAGCCCGAGGCGCAGAGCCGGCTGCAGACGCTGTTCTTCCTGACGGTCGGCCTGGTCGAGGCGATGTACTTCATCAACCTCGCCTTCGCCGTGCTGTTCGTGTTCGTTCTCGCCAAGGGCTGAGTTCGTCATGGCAAAGCACGTGATGGCCGAGGGCAACTTCCTGCTGCCCAACTGGACCTTCGTCGCCGAGCTGGTCGCCTTCGTCCTGATCCTGTGGATCCTCGGGCACTACGTGTACCCGTTCATCTCGAAGGCGATGACCGAGCGTCAGGAGATGATCAAGAAGCAGGTCGAGGACGCCGAAGAGGCCAAGACGAAGCTCGCCGAGGCCGAGAAGGCGTACCAGAACGCCCTGAACGAGGCGCGCACCGAGGCGGCGCAGATCCGCGAGAACGCGCGTGCCGAGGCGCAGCGCACCGTCGAGGAGCTGCGGGCGCAGGCCACCGAGGAGCAGCAGCGCATCGTGCAGCGCGGCGAGGACCAGCTCGCCATGCAGCGGGCATCGATCGTGCGCGAGCTGCGCGGCGAGATCGGCACGCTGGCGGTGGAGCTCGCCGGCAAGATCGTCGACGAACGGCTGGCGGACGAGGCGAACGTGTCCTCGACCGTCGACGCCTTCCTCGCCGGTCTCGAGTCCCAGGACAAGGCCGTCGATCGGAGCGGTTCGGCATGATCCGTTCGGCCAGCCGCCAGGCGCTCGTGGAGCTGCGCAAGGAGGAGGACGCCGTCTTCGACGGCCGGGTCTCCGCCGACACGCTCATCAAGCTCGCCGGCGACCTGTACGCGGTGGCGGATCTGCTGGTCGCCCAGCCGCGGTTGCGCCGCACGCTGGGTGACCCGGCGACCGCACCAGCGGGCCGCGTCCAGCTGGCCGAGTCACTCGTCGGCGGGAAGATCGACGCCAAGAGCCTGCGTCTTGTCACTGCGGCGATCGGCCTGCGCTGGTCGACGCCGTGGGACCTGACGGATGCGCTCGAGGGCGCGGGTGACACCGCGTTGTTCGCCGCCGCCGAGAAGCAGCAGAAGCTCGACCCGGTCGAGGACGAGCTGTTCCGGCTGGAGCGGATCCTGCAGGCCGAGGGTGAGGTAGCGGCGCTGCTCGACGAGTTCACCGTGGACCCGGCGCGGCGCATCGCCCTGCTCGACGCACTCGTCGGCAGCAAGGTCAATCCGATCACCCTCGAGCTGTTACATCACGCGGTGACCAGCCAGCGAAAGCGCAGCATCACCCTGGCCCTCGACGACCTGCTCGAGATGGCCAGCGCCCGGCGCGACCGCTCGGTCGCCCGGGTCACCTCCGCAGTGCCGTTGACCGACGCCCAGCAGGACCGGCTCGCGTCGGCGCTGAGTGCCATGTACGGCCGGACGATGAGTGTCCGGACCGCACTCGACCCGCGCGTGCAGGGCGGGCTGATCGTGCGGGTCGGCGACGAGGTGATCGACGGCAGCATCGCCAGGAAGCTCGCCACCGTCCGTACCGCGCTGGCCGGCTGATCCACCCGAATTTCTTCGACGACAGACACACAGAGATAAGAGGAACGTTCATGGCAGAGCTGACGATCTCCGCCGACGAGATCCGTAGTGCGATCGAGAGCTACGTCTCGTCCTATTCGCCGGAAGCCTCGCGCGAAGAAGTGGGCGTCGTCGCCGAGACCGGCGACGGTATTGCCCGCGTGGAGGGCCTGCCGAGTGCGATGACGAACGAGCTGCTGGAGTTCGACGGCGGCACGCTGGGCATCGCGCTGAACCTGGACGTGCGCGACATCGGCGTCGTCATCCTCGGCGACGGATCGGCGATCGCAGAGGGCCAGCAGGTCAAGCGCACCGGCGAGATCCTCTCCGTCCCGGTCGGCGACGGCTACCTCGGCCGCGTGGTGAACCCGCTCGGTCAGCCGATCGACGGCCAGGGCGATGTCGAGGCCAACGAGCGACGCGCGCTGGAGCTCCAGGCGCCGACCGTCGTGCAGCGCCAGGAAGTGCGCGAGCCGCTGCTCACCGGCAACAAGGCGATCGACTCGTTGACCGCCATCGGCCGCGGCCAGCGCCAGCTCATCATCGGTGACCGGCAGACCGGCAAGACCACGGTCTGCCTCGACGCGATCATCAACCAGCGGGATAACTGGAAGACCGGCGACACAAAGCAGCAGGTGCGCTGCATCTATGTCGCGATCGGCCAGAAGGGCTCAACGATCGCCGCAGCTCGGGACACCCTCGAGGCAGCCGGCGCGATGGAGTACACCACCATCGTCGCTGCACCCGCCTCGGACTCGGCGGGTTTCAAGTACCTCGCCCCGTACACCGGGTCGGCCATCGGCCAGCACTGGATGTACCAGGGCATGCACGTGCTGATCATCTTCGACGACCTGAGCAAGCAGGCCGAGGCTTACCGAGCGGTCTCGCTGCTGCTGCGCCGCCCACCGGGTCGCGAGGCGTACCCCGGTGACGTGTTCTATCTGCACAGCCGGCTGCTCGAGCGCTGCGCGAAGCTGTCCGAGGACCTCGGCGGCGGCTCGATGACCGGTCTGCCGGTCGTCGAGACCAAGGGCAACGACGTGTCGGCCTACATCCCGACGAACGTCATCTCGATCACCGACGGCCAGTGCTTCCTCGAGACCGACCTGTTCAACGCCGGCGTGCGCCCGGCGATCAACGTCGGCATCTCGGTGTCGCGTGTCGGTGGTGCCGCGCAGCCGAAGGCGATGCGCGCTGTCGCCGGCCGGTTGCGCGTCGACCTGGCCCAGTATCGCGAGCTCGAGGCGTTCGCCGCGTTCGGGTCCGACCTGGACCGGGCCTCGCAGCAGCAGCTGGCCCGCGGCGGACGGCTCGTCGAGCTGCTGAAGCAGCCGGCCGCGTCGCCGTTCCCGATCGGCCGCGAGATCACGTCGATCTGGGCCGGCACGAACGGCAAGCTCGACGACATCGAGGTCTCCGACGTGCGCCGCTTCGAGTCGGAGTTCCTCGACTTCGTCGGCCACCAGGCGCCGGGACTGTACGACGAGCTCGCTGCGGCGAAGTCCTTCGACGAGGCGCTGTCGACCCAGCTGGACAAGCTCGTCGACGACTTCAAGAAGCAGTTCCAGGCGACCGAGAAGTCCGAGGACACCGGCGAGCGGAAGTCGGAGAAGACGAAGGCGCCGGCCGCCAAGTCCGACACATCGGCGCCGGATGACAAGACGGCGCCGGACGACAAGTCGGAGCAGAAGTCCGATGGGAGCTGAACTTCGCGTCTACCGACGGCGGATCAAGTCCGTCGAGTCGACGAAGAAGATCACGAAGGCGATGGAGCTGATCGCCGCGTCGCGCATCGTCAAAGCGCAGGCGCGGATGAACAGCGCCAAGCCGTATGCCAAGGAGCTCAGCGAGGCGCTGGCCAGGCTCAGCGGCGACCCGACGCTCGCGCACCCGATGCTGACCGGTGTCGAGAACCCGCGCCGGGCCGGAATCCTGCTGGTCACCAGCGACCGCGGGCTGGCCGGCGGCTACAACGCCAACGCGATCAAGACCGCGAACGAGCTCGCCAGCCGATTGACCGATGACGGCAAGGACGTCGATCGCTACGTGATCGGCCGCAAGGGCGTCGCCTACTACCGGTTCCGGCGGGTCGATCTCGCCGGGTCCTGGACGGGCTTCTCCGAGCAGCCCAAGTTCGCCGACGCGCGAGGTGCCACCGAGGCAGTGGTGGCGGCGCTGTCCGCGACGTCCGAGGGCGAGGTCGACGACGGCAAGCCGGGCATCGACGAGCTCTGGGTCGTGTACACCCGGTTCGTCAACTCGGTCACGCAGACGCCGACCGCGACCCAGGTGTCGCCGGTCAACGCCGCGACCGAGGAGTCCGGCGATGCCGGTGAGAGCGGCGCCTCCGCTGACAGTGACGACGCGGGCGACAAGAAGGACTCGGCGACGCAGTACGAGTTCGAGCCGGAGCCGGCCGGTCTCGTCGCCGCGCTCGTTCCGCGGTACATCAGCTCGCGCATCTTCTCCGCGCTGCTCGAGTCGGCCGCGTCCGAGTCGGCCGCGCGCCGGCGGGCGATGAAGTCGGCGAGCGACAACGCGACTGATCTGATCAAGACCTACACCCGGCTGGCGAACCAGGCTCGTCAGGCGGAGATCACCCAGGAAATCAGCGAGATCGTCGGCGGCGCCGACGCCCTCGCCGCAGCAGGGAGTGAAGAGTGACTGCAGTAGAGGAAAAGAAGTCCGGCACGGCCACTGGCCGGGTCGTCCGGGTGATCGGTCCGGTGGTGGACGTCGAGTTCGGCCGGAACAACATTCCGCCGCTGAACCAGCAGCTCACCACCGAGGTCAGCCTGGGTGAGTTGTCGAAGACGCTGAGCCTCGAGGTCGCGCAGCACATCGGCGACGACATGGTGCGCGCGATCGCCCTGCAGCCGACCGACGGCCTGGTCCGCGGCGCCGCGGTTACCGACACGGGGGGCCCGATCACGGTGCCGGTCGGTGACGTCACGAAGGGGCACGTCTTCAACTGCCTCGGCGAGCCGCTGGACGTCTCTGCCGACGAGCTCGAGATCAAGGAGCGGTGGCCGATCCACCGCAACCCGCCGGCGTTCGACCAGCTCGAGTCCAAGACCGAGATGTTCGCCACCGGCATCAAGGTGCTCGACCTGCTGACGCCCTACGTGGTCGGCGGCAAGATCGGCCTGTTCGGCGGTGCCGGCGTCGGCAAGACGGTGCTCATCCAGGAGATGATCTACCGCGTCGCCGAGAACTTCGGCGGTGTGTCGGTCTTCGCCGGCGTCGGTGAGCGAACCCGCGAGGGCAACGACCTCATCGCCGAGATGACCGAGTCCGGCGTCATCGAGAAGACCGCGCTCGTCTTCGGCCAGATGGACGAGCCGCCGGGCACCCGGCTGCGGGTTGCGCTCTCGGCGCTCACCATGGCCGAGTACTTCCGCGACGTGCAGAAGCAGGACGTGCTGCTGTTCATCGACAACATCTTCCGGTTCACCCAGGCCGGCTCCGAGGTGTCCACCCTGCTGGGCCGGATGCCGTCCGCGGTGGGTTACCAGCCGACGCTCGCCGACGAGATGGGCCAGCTCCAGGAGCGGATCACCTCGACCCGTGGTCACTCGATCACCTCGATGCAGGCGATCTACGTGCCCGCCGACGACATCACCGACCCGGCGCCGCACACGACGTTCGCGCACCTCGATGCGACGACCGTGCTCTCCCGGCCGATCTCGGAGAAGGGCATCTACCCCGCGGTGGACCCGCTCGACTCCACCTCGCGGATCCTCGACGCGAACTACATCGGTCAGGACCACTACGACGTCGCGCAGCGCACAAAGCAGATCCTGCAGCGTTATAAGGAGTTGCAGGACATCATCGCGATCCTCGGCATCGACGAGCTGTCCGAAGAGGACAAGGTCATCGTCGGCCGGGCGCGACGCATCGAGCGGTTCCTGTCGCAGAACACCTTCGTGGCCGAGCAGTTCACCGGCATCCCCGGTTCGTTCGTGCCGGTCGAGGAGACGATCGACGCGTTCAAGAAGCTGTGCGCCGGTGACTTCGACAGCTACCCGGAGCAGGCGTTCTTCATGTGCGGTGGTCTCGAGGACCTCGAGCGCAAGGCGCACGAGCTCAAGGACGCCTAGTCATGGCGACGATGCACGTGGAGCTGGTCTCCATCGAGGCGCCGATCTGGTCCGGCGAAGCGACCGCGGTATACGGGCGGACCACCGAGGGCGAACTCGGCATCCTGCCCGGTCACATGCCGCTGCTCGGCGCTCTCGAACCCGGCTACCCGGTGCGCATCGAGCAGGAGTCCGGCGAGGACCTGCACATCGCGGTGCACGGCGGTTTCCTGTTCGTCCATAAGGATTCCGCCGTCTCAGTGCTGGCCGAGCAGGCCGAGCTGGCCGAGGACATCGACGCGGCCGCTGCCCGGGAGGCGCTGAGCAGCGCCGAGCGGGAAGAAGGTGCGGAAGCCGAGAACGCGCGCAACCGAGCGCTCGCGCAGCTGCGCGCGCTCGGCGAGCAAGTCTGACCGAGCGCCGCGGGTAAGCAGGGCCGGCCATGCACACCCTGGACGTGATCGGAGTGTGCGCGGCGGTGATTGCCGTCGTCCTCGCCGCCGGCATCCTGGCCAGGCAGCGGTACATGCTCCGCGCGACGGGGACGGTCCCCCTCGCGATGCTGCGCGGGCACCGCTGGGTCTACGGGGTCGGCCGGTACGACGGGAACGAGCTGCGCCTCTATCGCGCGCTGGGCTGGGGTACCCGGCCCACCCGGGTGCTGCGGCAGGGCTCGGTCGAGGTGCTCGCCCGGCGCGGACCCCAGCAGGCCGAACTCAAGACGTTGCCGTCCACAGCGGTCATCGTCGACTGCCGCGTCGACGGCGAGACGTTCGCGTTCGCCATCGGTGACAGCGCGTTCACCGGCTTCGTCTCCTGGCTGGAGTCGTCCGCGCCTAGGTCGTGATGTCCAGCGCGGCGACGATTCGCCGGAGCTGCGTCTCCGTCGGCAGGCTCGCGTCGACGGTGACGGCCCGCTCATCCGGTCCGGGCGGCTCCAGGTCGGCGAGCTGCGAGTCCAGCAGTGCGGCCGGCATGAAGTGCCCCTGGCGGGTCGTGAGCCTGGCCAGCAGTTGCTCGCGCGTGGCGGTGAGGTGCACGAATGTCACGCGCTCGTCGCGCAGGACGTCGCGGTAGCTGCGCTTGAGCGCCGAGCAGCTGACGACCCCGTCCTCGTGCCCAGCGATCCACTCGCGCACCCGGGCCAGCCAGGGCGCGCGGTCGTCGTCGGTCAGCGGCCGGCCGTCCGCCATCTTGGCGATGTTCGCCGGCGGGTGCAGCAGGTCGCCCTCCTGGAACGGCCAGCCCAACCGGGCAGCGAGAAGCGCACCCACGGTCGACTTGCCGCTGCCGGCGACGCCCATCAGGACGGCGACCGTCAACGATCGCCGCCCGGCTGCCAGAGCACGTCCCCGCCCGGGTTGGCGTGCCGGGACAGGATGAACAGCAGGTCGGAGAGCCGGTTGAGGTAGAGCAGCGCCGCGCGGTTGGTGCCGTCCGGGTCGGCTTCGGCGAGGGCCCACGCGCTGCGCTCGGCCCGCCGCGCGACCGTGCGGGCCTGGTGCAGCAATGCCGCGCCGGGTGTGCCGCCGGGGAGGATGAAGCTGGCCAGCTTCGGCAGCTCGGCATTGAACTCGTCGCACCAGCCCTCGAGCCGCTCGACGTAGCTGTTGTCGACCCGCAGCGGTGGATGGCCGGGGTTCTCGACGACCGGGGTGCACAGATCGGCACCGAGGTCGAACAGGTCGTTCTGGATGACCCGCAGCACGGCGGCGACCGGCTCGGCGAGTCCGCCCAGGGCCAGTGCGGTGCCGATCGCGGCGTTCGTCTCGTCGCAGTCGGCGTAGGCCCCGACCCGCGGATCGGTCTTGACCACCCGCGACATGTCGCCGAGCGCGGTCGTCCCGTCGTCGCCGGTCTTCGTGTAGATCCTCGTCAGATGTACTGCCACGGGTCGACGGTATCGGTCGCTCGCCGCAGATCTGGGTGGATGTATCGGATGAGACAGAAGGATCCGGCCCGCCCGCATAGAACTTGGGGGTACGCCGGCCCTGCGGGTCGCGGCCATCCGGGGGAGGCCGCGGCCCGCAGGTAGCCTGAGCCGCGTGGAGGTACTGCGGGTCACCGGCGGCGCACGTCTGGCCG